>DBBC01000157.1:2810-4926 GCA_002292025.1 Firmicutes bacterium UBA994 | reverse complement strand
GTCCTAGATACTGAAGTAGTAAACCAGATTTCCGCAGGCGAAGTCGTGGAACGACCAGCCTCCGCTGTGAAAGAGCTAGTAGAAAACTCGCTCGACGCGCAAGCTACGGACATTGTCGTAGAAGTAGAAGGGGGGGGCCTGACTCTAATTCGCGTCACCGATAACGGACACGGCATGGATAAAGACGACCTCGCCGTGTCGATACTGCGCCACGCCACCAGCAAACTCGCTAGCATAACAGACCTGTTCACTATCACCACTCTAGGCTTTCGCGGCGAAGCATTGCCCAGTATCGCCTCCGTCAGCCATCTCACCATTAAGAGCCGGCAGCGAGACAGCGATTACGGTCATATGCTCTCGTGTATAACTGGCGAACGGCAGGAAATACAGATTACAGGCATGCCGGTGGGTACCATTATTGAAGTGGGGCACCTCTTTGCCAATGTCCCCGCCCGCCTTAAGTTTATGAAGAGTGCCAGAGCGGAGGGGCAACGCATCGCGCAGTGCATGGAGCGCTTGGCATTGTCCCATCCGGCAGTACGCTTTACTTTGGTCCTAGATGGGCGCACCGCACTGCAGTCATCCGGCAGCAGTAGTTTGTCAGACACGGCCGCAGCCATTTTCGGCGCCGATGCCGCCAAACACCTCTGGGCTTTCACTGCGGTTAAAGGGCGCAATATCACCATGTCCGGCGTGCTGGCGCGCCCCGCCTTCACCCGCGGCAATCGCGGCTGGCAATACTTTTTTCTTAACGGGCGCTGCATTGAACACCGCGGTCTCAGCGTTGCGCTGGACGAGGCTTATCGTACCCTGCTGCCCGCAACGCGATTTCCTGTGGCGGCGGTGCACGTCACCGTGAATCCTGCCGCAGTCGATGTCAACGTTCACCCCGCCAAAACAGAAGTGCGGTTCAGCGATGAACGCGCGGTAGTCGCGGAAGCCATCACCCTGCTTAGAGCACAAGTGGCAGAAATGAACCGACCAAAGTATCATCTTGGGTCAGGGTCACTGACTTCGCCACCCCCGCCTTGGCGCGATGATTTCCCTAGGCTTGCGAAACCATCCTCCGCGCAAGTATCCTACCTGCCGAAGGTCCCCTATCGCTTGGTGGGGCAGGTTATGAACAGCTATTTGGTGATCGAGCGAGACGGAAAACTGGTAGTTGTAGACCAACACGCCGCGCACGAGAGGATTTTATTCGAGAAACTGTTGCAGAAAAATACGCTAGAAGTGCTCAACCTCGCCATCCCATTGACTGTCGACCTCGGTTCAGCCGTAGTCTCTGCTGATCACCTATCCGCTATTGCCCGCCTTGGCATAGCTTGCGAGCACTTTGGGGGCAGCACTTACCTAGTGAGAAGCATCCCCGCCGTGTATCGCGGCTATTTTGACCAGCAGACGCTGCGCGAATTGCTGACCGACCTCAGCGAAGACAGAACCTTGCTCGCCGCTGAGGAAACGCTGGCACAAGCTCTGGCTTGCCGCGCTGCCATCAAGGCCCACACCAAGCTTTCACCTGCCGAAATGGTGGAATTACTGGACAAGCTATACGCCACCGATAGATCTGTGGCGTGTCCGCATGGCCGTCCGGTAGAATTAAGTTATACAGAAGAAGAGCTTTTTCGGCTCTTTCACCCTAAATGAGGCAGTACAGCGTGAAGACGCGGGTTATCGCCATTGTGGGGCCTACGGCCGTGGGCAAAACCGCACTTACCCTCAATCTAGCCGAGAAGCTAGGCGGTGAGGTTATTTCCGCTGATTCTATGCAAGTCTATAAAGGCATGGATATTGGCACGGCTAAGCCCACGCCTGCCGAGCGCGCCCGCGTGCCGCACCATCTCATCGATGTGGTGGAACCAGGGGATGCTTTTAGTGCCGCCGACTACCAGCGGCTGGCACGTGCCGCGGTAGAGGACATCACAGGCCGAGGCAGACTCCCTATTTTTTCCGGCGGCACTGGCATGTACATCCGCGCCGCCATTGACGACTACAATTTTGTCACCATCGACAATAACTGGCGCCTCAGAGAAGAACTGCGCCGGGAAGCGCGCGAAGTTGGTCTAAGTCAGTTATACGCACGTCTAAGCGAAGTCGACCCCACGGTTGCGGCACGCGT
>DBBC01000157.1:0-2406 GCA_002292025.1 Firmicutes bacterium UBA994 | reverse complement strand
AGTTTTTGGGAGTCGCAAAAGGACGTCCGACAAGCCGTCTACGATGCGGTATTTATCGGCCTAAATCGGCCGCGCGCCGAGCTCTACGCACGCATCGATCAGCGGGTTGAAGCGATGATCGCCATGGGGCTCGCGGACGAAGTCAGCGCACTGCTAAATAGCGGCTTTAGTTTTGTGGCACAGCAGGCACTAGGCTACAAAGAGGTGATCATGTATTTGTCGGGACGATGTTCGTTACACGAAGCGAAAGACACTCTCAAGCGCGAGACGCGCCGGTACGCGAAGCGGCAGATGACCTGGTTTAGGGGCGACCCACGTGTGCAGTGGGTGGACAACAGCGACGAAACACGGGCGCAAGCTGAAGTTATGGCAATTCTTGCGCACCGCTTTGGATTATAATAGAATTAGTCATACACAGATAGGGGGGCTGGCCTTGTCCAAGGCGATTTTGCAGCTGCCCTCACGGTCTCAATGGCCGCGGGGGAGACAACCGCATAGGTGGTGACCACTTTCCACTCCGTGCAGTACACAGAACGTGAAAAAGCCGTGCTATTCACCGTGGTGCGCGAGCACACGCCGGAAGTAGATAGCCTGCTCGATGAGCTTGCCGCCTTGGTGGAGTCGGCAGGGGCCAGCGTAGTGGGTCGACTGGTGCAATTGCGAGCACACCCTGACCCGGCGCATTTTTTGGGCAGCGGCAAAGTTAAAGAACTCAAGGACTTGCTCTGCACTCTAGGCGGGGATGTCGCCATATGCGACGATGAACTGTCCCCCTCACAACAGCGCAACCTAGAAACAACACTGGAAATTAAAGTAATGGACCGCACACAAGTAATTCTCGATATTTTCGCGGCCAGAGCATCCTCTGCTGAAGGCAAGCTGCAGGTTGAACTGGCGCAGCTGGCCTATCTTTTGCCGCGCCTGCGCGGTAAAGGGGTGCTGATGTCGGGGTTAGGTGCGTCGGCCGGCGGTATCCGCACGCGCGGCCCGGGGGAGACCAAGTTAGAGTATGACCGGCGCAGGATTAAATCCCGCATGGCAGACCTAAAGCGGCAGGCAGATGAACTCGACCGGCACCGCAGTCTGGCGCGCAGCCAGCGCGCTGCCCGTTCTATCCCTACCATTGCTTTGGTTGGCTATACTAACGCCGGCAAGTCGAGCTTGCTTAACGCCCTGACAGAGGGGGGCGCGCTGGTCGAAGACAAGCTCTTCGCCACATTAGACCCTTTAGCGCGCGAGTTAGTGCTGCCCGACGGAAGAACAGTCATGCTCGTCGACACGGTAGGCTTCATTCGCAAATTGCCACACCAGTTAATCAAAGCCTTCCGCGCCACGCTGGCCGAAGTGCGGCAGGCTGACCTGCTGCTCCACGTGGCGGACATTTCTCACCCCCACGCACTAGAGCAGATTCTGACTGTGCACTCCGTCCTGGCGGAGCTTGCGGCCGCGGATAAACCGCAAGTTATCGCCCTCAACAAGATAGACGCGGCAGAAGAGCTGCCCGCCTTGCCGGAACTACCAAGTGCTATCCCTATCTCTGCTCGCCAGCGCATCAATCTCGAGCTCTTAGCCGGCGCTATTGCCGAAGGCTTAAAAGATAGACCCGTCAGAGTAAGCTTGGTCATACCTTTTACGCGCGGCGACCTTTTAGGGTTGCTACACGCAAAAGGCGACGTTATCTCTGTCAACCACACCGCAGCAGGTACAGAGGTCGTCGCTGATATTTTGCCGCGCTACGCTAACAAAGTGAAGACAGACTTAGCCAAGCATGACTGACGTAGATTCTCTGCTGTCGCACGCGGAAGAGCTGCTCACGGCTAAGTTTCACAATTTCGATAAGCTGGCCGTAGTCAACCAAGCGCGGGTGCTTGACGCTTTTCGCCGCCACCGCGTGTCAGATTTTCATCTGCACGGTTCCAGCGGCTATGGTTACGGCGACTCAGGCCGTGCTGTGATCGAGGCCATCTATGCCGATTTGTTCGGGGGGGATAGCGCTCTCGTCCGCGCACAGTTCGCCTCCGGCACCCACGCCTTGGCGTGCGCTTTGTTTGGCGTATTGCGCCCCGGCGACGAGATGGTCGTGGCTACAGGGGAACCATACGACACGCTGCACCCCGTTATCGGCCTTAAAGAAACGGGGTTTAGCTCCCTTAAGGCGTGGGGGATTGACTGCCGCATTGTTCCCTTGCGCGCGGACGGAGCCGTGGATTTGCAAGCGCTAGCAAGCGCGCTATCCCCCAAAACACGGCTGGTGCATATCCAACGCAGCCGCGGCTACACTTGGCGTCCGGCGCTCAGCCTGCCGGACATAGAACGCCTTATTGCCGTTGTTAAGTCATTTAGCCCGAACATCGTCTGCCTTGTCGATAACTGCTACGGCGAGTTCGTCAACACGACCGAGCCGGG
>DBBC01000001.1 GCA_002292025.1 Firmicutes bacterium UBA994 | reverse complement strand
AGCCGAGGAGCGAGTGAACGGGGCCTATGCCGCTAAAGCCGCCATCGATATTGCGCTGCACGACTTGAAAGCTAAGGCCTGCGGAGTGCCGCTCTATAAATTGCTCGGCGGTGACAGCCAAGGCGTAGCTGTGCCAGCGGTAATCAGCATTGTTCCACCGGATGAGATGCCGCGCGCGTTGGCTCCATATCAGACCTTAGGCTTTCGGCAGTACAAACTCAAACTAGGGGGTGAGCCAAACGACGACATCCGCCGGGTAGAGATTGCGCGGCACACTCTAGGCGCGAAAGCGCGCCTCAGGGTAGATGCCAACCAAGGCTTTGCTACCGCAGATAACGCGCTTAAGATGATACGGGCTATTTCGCACTATGATATCGAGTTGGTAGAGCAGCCGGTAAAAGGCTGGGACTACGAGGGATTAAAGCGTGTGCGCGAGCGTTGTGACGTGGCACTCATGGTGGATGAGGGCGTGCGCAGCGGACGCGACTTATGGCGCCTACTGCAAGTAACAGGCGTGGATTGGGTAAACATAAAACTTATGAAGTGCGGTGGGCTTCTGCCGGCGCAGAAACTCGCTGCTCTGGCTGAAGTTGCAGGCGTTAAGGTGTTGCTCGGCTCCATGCTTGAGTCGAGTATTGCTAGCGCGGCGGGGGCACACCTGCACAGGGCACTGCCGGCAATCCGTGCCAGCGAAATGGTAGGGCCGCATCACTTTGCAGAAGATGTGGGTGACTTCAGCTATCGAGGCGACGAAGTCGTCTTTAGCGAGCGCCCCGGACTAGGCGTAGAGATAGACCATGGGCGCATGGCGAGTCTTACTCTCCGCAGCGTGCGGGTGGGGGAGAGTGGGCCATTAACCAAGCGTTATTCACAGTGCTGACATGCAGTACGCGATAACTCACCCCTATTCTTTGCTCGTGTCAGCGGCTTCTCGCTCTGCAAGCTCTACCAGTACGCAGCTTTGCACAACCTCTAGTTTTAGGGCTCGGCACTGCTCCACAATCTCCTCTGCGTCTGCGCCGGGCTGCAGCCAGATATGCGTTATGCCAAGGGCTGCGGCTTCAGCTATATACGCCGCCCCGAGCTTAGGGTTAATGACTAGGCACAGCACATCCGGTTGGCGCGGCAGATCTGCAAGGTGTACGTACACATTCTCACCGCCGCGGGGGTGTACTTGGCTCACTTCGTACCCCTTGCGCGAGAGGCGCTGGACGATTTTGTGCGCGAACTTCTCTGGGTTCAATACATCGCCTGCCACTGCCCAGTGCCCAAATGCAAGAAATAGGTCTTTGCTCACTGTGAAAACCTCCCTTTTTTGTTGCTCCCTTTTTTAGTCGCCGCCGGCCTTAAAATTGTACAGGGTCTTGATGACGTGCCGTACCTCTACCGTGTCAGCTATCGCGTCGAGAATCAACTCCATAGGTTTGTAGGCCATCGGCGCTTCGTCGAGCGTATCAGGATCGACCGAGGTAGTAAATATACCGGCCATAGAATGTTTGTATTGCTCAAGTGTTAAAGTGCGTTTGGCTTGGCTGCGGCTCAGTAGGCGTCCTGCCCCATGCGGCGCGGAGAAGTTCCAGTCGGGGTTACCTTTGCCCACGGCGATGATGCTGCCGTCACGCATGTTAATTGGAATAACGAGCATTTGTCCCTTATGGGCCGCGACTGCGCCTTTGCGCAAAATGCCCTCCTCGGCATCAATGTAGTTGTGTGTCGTAATAAACGTGTCCATAAGCTCCCAGTTCATGCCCCGCGCGATCACTTCCGCTATCGCCTTGCGGTTAAGGTCCGCAAATTCTTGGGCAATGGTCATGTCGTTCATGTAATGCGCCAGATCTTCACCCTCCACGTAGGCCATGAATTTCGGCACTTTCGCGCCACCATCCCGCTTACGGCCGAGCGCCCGCACGGCCACGTCTTGATAGTGTTCGGCTATTTGCTTGCCTAAGTTGCGGCTGCCAGTGTGGATGCACAGGTAGCTAGTGCCGTCCTCCGAGCTGGCCACCTCAATAAAGTGATTGCCGCCGCCTAGGCTACCGATACTCATTTCGATGCGGTTCATCTTTTTAATATGGGCGGCGCACTTGAGGTCAGCGAGTCGCGCTCTGCTAGCTAAGCGGTGAAGGCTATGTCGCACCTCAAAGCCGGAAGGTACATTGCCGCGAATTACTCTGTCTAGTTTGGCGAAGTCAATCTCCCGCGCGGGGATACGGCCCACCAGCACACCGCAGCCAATGTCTACCCCCACATGACCCGGGACAACCTTATCTTTAATGGTCATGGTAGTGCCGATGGTGCAGCCCATGCCTACGTGCGTGTCCGGCATGACCCGTATTTTAAGCCCCGCTACAAACGGCTGGTTGCATAGTTCATGCAGCTGGCCTAACGTCCCCTCGTCGACTTCGTCCAAGAACACTTTGGCAGAGTTGTACGCTCCTTTAATCGTGATCATGCGCTCACCTCCTACCATAAGTATAATATTATGCGGCGCAGGCGGCAATCTATTTACGTGGCGACAAGGTCACACGTGTCCTAGGGGCACGACCACAGTGTTGCGGGAGGAGAGAAGCATGAGAATTACACGCGAGCAAGCCCGCTGGTTTTTGATCGGGCGTCAACGGTTTAGACCGTCTTCTGTGGATTGGGCTGGGCAGGAGGGTGTGGGGCAAGCCTTGCGGCACTTGGGCGCAATCCAAATCGATCCCATCAATGTGTTTGAGCGCAATCACCATTATGTGCTCTTTACTCGCGTCGCCAACTACCGCCCAGAAATGCTAGACCATGAGCTATACGTCAAGAAGACGGCGTTCGAGTATTTTTGCGATGCCCTCTGTGTGCTCCCCATGGAAGACTACCCCTACTTCGCCTACAAGATGCGCAGGCTGCAGGAGCAGTACAACCCTGCCCCGGAGGTAAAGTTAGTCGCCGCAAGGGTGTTACGGCGACTAGAAGACGATGGAGCCAAAACGGCCCGCGAGTTTATGAGCGGCGAAAAGCTCCACGGTTGGTGGGACGGCGTCGAAAAGAAGACCAAAGCGGAAAGGGCAGCCCTTGATGATTTGCACTACACCGGGCAGGTGATGATCGCCGTGCGCCAAGGTATCGAGAGGCGCTATGATTTGCCACACCGCGTTGTTCCGGAGCATCTGTTAGCCCAGTATGTCAGTGCGGCAGAGTACCGCCAATACATGCTGGAGAAGTTTCTTGTGGCCTATGGGTTGAGCCAAACGGGTCTTTTTAGATTCGGCTGGAATATCGCGCCAAAGAGTGAAATCAAGCAACTGCTACAGGAGCTAGTTCGACAGGACAAGGTGGTCAAAGTAGAGGTAGAGGGCGTCAAGCGGCAGTATTACTGTCACACGTCCCTGCTGCCAGAACTGACCCGGTCCGCTCTAGGGCCAACCAACCATGCGGTTTTGGTAGCCCCACTGGACAACTTGCTGTGGGATCGCGACCGCATTACAGATTTCTTTGGCTTTACCTATCGCTGGGAAGTGTATGTGCCCGAGGCCAAGCGTCAGTACGGCTATTATGTACTACCCACGCTTGTGGGCGATGAGTTTGTCGGTAGAATCGAGTTGAAGGCAGAGCGCAAGCAGGGGACGCTTTGGGTCAGCAATCTATGGCTCGAAAAGGATACCCCGACTATAAGGGCAGCGATTGATAGCGCCGCCTTGGAAATAGCCGAGTATTTAGGACTGGAACTAAGGTATAAACTCGATCGCCGCGCCAACAGTACCCGGCCCCGTATGGACGCCCACGACGGGCCCCACTTGTGAGACGGAGGGCTCCACGCCAAAAGCTTTGTGCAGGCCTAACTTCAAGTGCTGCCCTGCTTCATCTGCTGCTCCCACGGCCACGCAGACGCGCTTAGCTTTACGTCCCTTGGAGAGGTCCTGGAACAAGGTTACGATCTGGTCAAGGGCCTGTTTTTGGTTGCGAGCTTTGCCGGCATCGATGTACGCGCCGTCCTGCACACGAATAATGGGCTTAATGTTAAGTAACGAGCCCAGCAAACTCTTGGCCTTGCCGATGCGGCCGCCCTTGGCTAGGTATTCCAGTGTATTTAGCGTAAACACTACTTCGTGATTGGCGCGTGAAGCATCAACAGCCTTGATTACATCATCCACATTTTTGCCCGCCGCAATGGCCTCCGACGCTGCCATCACCTGCACGGCGGTGCCTAGGCTGATGGAGCGCGAATCTATCACTCTGATGTCGCGTCTCATGTGCTCGACGGCCTGCTGGGCGGCCTGATAGGTCCCGCTTAGGTTCGAAGAGATGTGCAAGGAAACGATGGTGTCGAAACCCGCAACGAACAACTTTTCATAGAGCTCGATAAACTCCCCCGGCGACGGTTGGCTGGTGGTGGGGAGTTGCTTGGCTTCTGCCAGCATGGGGTAAAACTGAGCGGGGTGGATGTCGACGCCGTCGAGATAGATTTTTTCGCCAAAAATTACGTTAAGCGGGCGAACCGTAACCTGAAATTGCTGAGCCTGCGCTGGGGTGAGATCGGCAGTGCTGTCTGTGACAAGGGCTATGCGTTGCAAAGGGAACCCCTCCTACAATAGTAATATCAGTATATGGACGTGTCGGTGCGGGGATAGTGTCATTCCATATGAGTCTCGCCTTCACTCGCGATCATTGGGCCATGAGTGCGGCGTGTAGCGTGCTACCGGCCGGTGTGGTATGCTAAGGTGTAAGTGGACGATTTGCTATGTACAAGAGAGCAATAATCGCAGGGAGGTAAAAAGGTGATCACAAGGCGTACCGAGATGTTGGTAACCGAGCACAGCGAGCGGTTTGGCGGCAAGGGGTTGCTGCGCAACACACACTTTCTTAAGCAGGAGGATGCGACTGGCGCGGGCAGGTTGTTCTCGCGCAGCGTGCTGGCACCGGGGTGCTCAGTCGGCTGGCACAAGCACGAAGGCGAGGGAGAAGTCTACTTTGTCTTGTCCGGCACGGCCAAGGTCAGCGACAACGGGGAGGAAATGTTGCTGCATCCGGGCGACGCGCTGTGGACTAAGAGCGGCGAGTCGCATTTTATCGAGAACGTAGGCGAAAGAGATCTAGAGTACATTGCGCTGATTTTGTACGACAAAACGAATCAAAAATCATAAGCCACAAAACATAAAACAAAAAAAGAAGACAAAAGAGCGGCTAGGGGGACCTGGCTGCTTTGTTAGTGTACCTGCCGGGAGTCCTTAGCCAACATGGCTTGGGTCGACCGCTCTTATGGCGAGGCTCTCACGTTCTTGGCTAGGACATTCGTGTAACGTGACTTTAAAAAGCTCCTCGCGGATTTTACACAACATATAGTAGTGCGCTGTTGTATGTGCTACAATATATAGACTAGCGGGTGGGATACTGCGACAAGGAGGGGCTTTGATGTCTGAACATGCTCCCATGGTGAAGCGATACTATACGGCTGCGCTGGAGGGTG
>DBBC01000090.1 GCA_002292025.1 Firmicutes bacterium UBA994 | reverse complement strand
AGGGGTCATGATGAAACCAGGGGCCACAGCATTTACCCGGATGCCCTTGCGGCCTAACTCTTTAGCCCAGCTCTTGGTAATGCCGATTACACCCCATTTGGTGGCGGCATAGTTGGTCTGCCCGAAGTTGCCGTAAATGCCGACCACCGACGAAGCGTTAAGGATAACACCGCCGCCTTGTTCTGCCATTATTTTGGCCGCAGCTTGGCCGCAGTTAAACACGCCCTTGAGATTCACGTCGATAACCCGGTCCCACTCCGCCTCCGTCATTTTGGCGAGGGTATTGTCGGCGGTGATGCCGGCGTTGTTTACGAGAATGTCCAGCCGGCCAAATTTGCCCGTGGCAGTCTGTATTAGTTCCTCAACTTTAGCCCGGTCAGTGACGTTCACCACAAAGCCGATGGCCTTGCCGCCTGCTGCGTTGATCTCCGCCACAGTGCGCTCGACGTCTGCTTCGTTAAGGTCAGCCACTACCACCTTTGCTCCCTCGCGCGCAAAGGCTTTAGCCGTGGCTTCCCCTATTCCGCGCCCTCCGCCTGTTACGATGGCGACTTTCTCTTGTAGTCTCATGCGGTACCTCCTCTACTTTGCTTCGCTCCAATTATATCATGAGGTTGGTTCCGTCCCACAGTAGATGAACAAAAGACAAAGAGGACAGGCTCTACGCCTGTCCTCTTTACTTAGCGAGATGGCAGGCCACATAGTGCGCTGGCCGCACTTCCAGCCACTCTGGCACTTCGCTCTTGCAGCGGTCGACGACATAAGGGCACCGCGTGTGGAACCGGCATCCGGCGGGGGGGTTAATGGGGCTTGGGACATCACCTTGCACCACAATCCGCGAACGCTGCCGTCTCGCATCAGGTTGCGGAATGGCCGACAGCAATACTTGTGTATAAGGGTGCAAGGGTTCCCCGTATAGCTTTTGCGACGTGGTCAGTTCCACGAGTTTGCCTAAATACATGACGCCCACCCGGTCGGAGATGTGTTTAACTACGCTTAAGTTATGCGCTATAAAGAGATAGGTGAGGGCAAACTCCTTTTGTAGATCTTCTAAGAGATTTAGTATCTGCGACTGAATAGACACGTCAAGCGCCGATACCGGCTCGTCACACACGATGAGTTTGGGGTTTAACGCCAGCGCGCGTGCGATGCCAATGCGCTGCCGCTGCCCGCCGCTAAACTCATGCGGATAGCGACGATAATGGTAAGATGCCAGACCTACTCTTTCCAGCAGTTGCTTGACCCGTCCTTCCAGTTCAGAGCCTGCCACTATTTTATGGATGCGCAGCGGTTCGCCAATGATTTGCCCCACGGTAAGACGAGGGTTCAACGACGAATAAGGGTCTTGGAAGATAATCTGCATATCCCGACGCTTGAGGCGCAATTCCTTTCTGCGCAGTTTAAGCAGCTCTTGTCCCTCGAATTTTATGCTGCCGGAGGTAGGTTCTTGCAGACGCAGGATGGTGCGTGCCGTGGTAGTCTTACCGCAACCGCTCTCACCCACCAAGCCTAATGTTTCGCCCTGTTGCACCGCAAAGCTGACGCCGTCAACAGCGCGTACATGGTTGACAACCCGGCGCAAGAACCCTGCTCGTATAGGAAAGTGCTTAACCAGATTATTGACTTCAAGTAATATTGCGCTCATATGGACACCTCCGCTGTAGGCTGGTCAGGTAGGGGGTACCAGCAGCTGACGCGATGTCCCTCGCCGAGGTCTGTTTCCGGCGGCGCTTTACTGTAGCAGCGCTCCTTAGCGTAAGGACAGCGCGGGTTAAAGCGACAGCCTAGCGGCATATGCATCGGATGCGGCACCACGCCTTGAATTACGTGCAGTCGGTCGCTTCTTCTGTCTAAGCGGGGGATGGAGTGTAAAAGCCCTTCGGTATAGGGGTGCTTGGGACGCTCGAATAAGTCTACGGCACTCGCTTCTTCCACAATCTTACCCGCATACATAACTACCACGCGGTCGGCCGTTTCCGCTACCACGCCTAGGTCGTGCGTGATTAATACAATGCTCATGCCCATCTCTTGGCGCAGGTCGCGAATCAGGTCGAGGATTTGCGCCTGAATCGTGACATCGAGCGCTGTCGTAGGCTCATCCGCGATGAGGAGCCTTGGGTTACAGGCGAGCGCCATGGCAATCATCACTCTCTGCCGCATGCCCCCTGAAAGCTGGTGCGGATAGTCCAATACGCGACGTTCGGCACTGGGAATGCCCACTTTGTGCAACATCTCTACGGCCTTGGCCAGTGCCTCGGACCTACGCAGCTTTTGGTGCAGTTCTAACGTCTCCGCGATCTGGTCGCCGATAGTAAACACGGGGTTAAGGCTGGTCATCGGCTCCTGAAAGATCATCGACATGAGGTTGCCGCGAATGCCCTGCATGGCCTTTTCGCTTTGTGCCAGCACGTCTTGACCTAAGAGTTTAATGCTGTCGGCTTGCACGCGCGCCGGGGGAATATCAAGCAGGCGCATTACGGTGAGCATGGTGACGCTCTTGCCGCAACCGCTTTCCCCCACGATGCCCAGTGTTTCGCCTTGGTTGACATGAAAGGTGATGCCGTCGACGGCAGGGATGAAGTTCCCGTCCTTGTCCCGGAACGAAGTCCTCAAGTTATTAACCTCTAACAATCGCTCAGTCATAAACATCCTCCTTGCACAAGCCTGCTACCGAGTGGCACGGGGGTCCAGTGCGTCCCGCAAGCCGTCGCCCACATAGTTGAAGGCTAAAACGGTCACGAATATAAAAACTCCGGGAATGGTAGTAATCCACGGTGCGCTTCGCAGGAGCGGCCGGCCGCCGTTTAGGATAGTCCCCCAACTGGGCGGTGAGATGACGCCGAGCCCAAGAAAGCTCAACCCCGACTCCACGAGGATGGCCCCGCCAATGCGTAGCGAGGCATTAACAATGATGGGTGCCATAGTGTTAAGCAGAATATGCGTGAAGACAATGCTTGTATCGGTAGCCCCTACCGCGCGAGCCGCTTCCACGTAGTCCATCTCGCGCAGGGACAGGAACTGCCCCCGCACCATGCGGGCCAGCCCCGGCCAAGCGGTTGCGCCAATGACGATCATGATATTCATGGTGCTGCGCGGCAGAACGGCGATAACAGTCAGAAGCAGAAACATCGTGGGAAACGAGGCGACTACCTCAGTAAAGCGCATCAAAATATCGTCAATTATCCCGCCGAAATACCCGGCTATGGCGCCGATAATCGTGCCGATAACTAGGGCAATACCTGCCGCTACAAAGCCTACCGAAAGACTAATGCGGCTACCCCAAATGATGCGGCTAAAAATGTCACCGCCGATTCGGTCAGTGCCAAACCAACTAGTGAGGGAGGGCGGCTGCAGCGACTTCGTAAAGTCCATGTGATCGTAGTGATATGGCGCGACAAAGGGAGCGAAGATGGCCATGCCATATAGCAAAATCAGCACAAAGAGGCTGACCATGGCCAGCTTATGGCGGCGAAAACGGCGCCAAACCATACTCGCATAAGTCTCTTCTTTGGGCATGGGTAGGGCACTAGGTGCGACACCAGTTGCGACATTAGATTTCAAACCGCTCACCACCTTAGTTGTACTTGATGCGTGGGTCAACCGCCAGATAGAGCATGTCTGCCAAGAATGCGCCAAGCACCATCAGGGATGCTCCCAGCAGGTTAAAGGCCATGATTACTTGGTAGTCTCTCTGCATCACCGCATTCCAGCTTAAGAGACCGACCCCCGGCCACGAGAAGATGGTTTCAATGATGACCGAGCCACTAAACAGAATGGGTAATTCAAAGCCGACTAACGTGACAATCGGCAGAAGGGCGTTACGCAGCGCGTGCTTTAGGACTACTTTGATTTGCGGCAATCCTTTAGCTTTGGCTGTTCGCACATAATCTTGGCTGATAACCTCTAACATGCTGGCGCGCATATAGCGGGTGATGCTGGCTAAGTTGGTGAAGCTCACCACTGCCAGCGGCAGGATAAGGTATCGCACGCGGTCGACCAAAAATGCCCAGAGCCCGTGCTCAGCCACTGACACCCCCCATGTAGCCATCCCCGTAGTTTGGATAAATGGGAAGCGTAACCCCACATAGTAGAGTAGTAGCAGTGCCAGCCAAAATTGGGGCATAGATTGGCCGAGAAAAGCATAGAAAGTTACGAGATGGTCAAACCACGAATATTGTTTAACCGCAGAGATGATACCTATGGGTATCGACAACAAGTAGATGATAATTAGAGTGAGAAAATTAAGGAGCAGCGTTGCCGGCAGACGAGCAGTAATCATATCTAGCACCGGCTCACCCGTGACAAAAGAGTTGCCGAACTCGCCTCGTAGCACCTGCCCCGCCCAGCGCACATATTGCACCGGTATGGACTGGTCAAAGCCATATAGCGCCTCAATACGCGCCTTATCTTCAGCGGTAGTGGTGCGGTCAGTCATGAGGTCAATGGGGCTGCCCGGCGCAATATGCATAATGCCGAATGAAACGATGCTGATACCGACGAGGAGAATAAGCATTTGGAGGAAACGCCGCGCGATGTACCCGGCCAAGGCTTTCACCCTTTCCACGTATACTTGTTGAATGTGCTTGAAAAGGGGCAGGGAGCACTTCTCCCTGCCCCGCACTCCCTACGTTATCTGCCGATAAACCATCTCTCCGGGAAGAGGGTACCGATATGCGACCACACTATCCCCTGAATGCGCCTGTGATGCGCGGCTATGTTGTTGCGGTTGTAAAGGAAGATATAGGGGAGCTCACGGTTAAGAATCTCAGAGATTTGCCAGTAGAGTCGGCGGCGTGTCTCTTGGTCGAAGGTGCCGCGGGCCTGCTCAATGAGGCGGTCGACTTGGGGGTTTGAGTAGCCAACGTCATTGAAGCCCATTAGGACGCCTTGCTCATTAAATCCGGAAGTAGAGTGGAAGAAGATAAAGTTGTCTGGGTCTAAGCCTAGGTTCCATCCCCACTGGTAGATCTCGAACTCGCCCGCATCGAGCTTGCCGAAGTATACGGAGACTTCAAAGAGCTCTATCGTCATGTCAATGCCCACAGCTCGCCACTGATTGCGGATGATAGCCAGCATTTCGGTACGGGTTTGGTCGCCGGAGGCGCTAATGAGGGTAAACGCAAGGCGTCTGCCTTGTGCATTCATGCGGATGCCGTCGGCTCCCACCCTGTTCCAGCCTGCCTGCACAAGCAGGTCTATGGCTTTCTGTCGATTGTGCGGGTAGTTGTAGAGATTGGGATTGTGCGCCCACGAAGTAGGTGGCTGGTCGGCGTTGATAACTGTGCCATAGCCTCTAAACAGGGTAGTTACCATGCCGGGGCGGTCTAGCGCGTACTTCATAGCCTGACGGACGCGTAATTCGCGGAAAATGGGGTTATCTTGCTTCATGCCGATGTACCAATAACCATGTTGCCGTAGTTCCCTAAATTGCAACCGTGCGGCGTGTTGGGTGCGTACACGTTCGATGTCGTCGATGGGGATGCTGCCCATCCAGTCAATCTGTCCGGCTTCGAGTGCTACCAGCATAGCTTGTGTGTCATGGATGATACGGTAGCGAATGCGCTCTATATAGGGTTCGTTCCCGGCCCAGAAGTAGTTAGGGTTACGTTCCAGCACCACGAACTGCCCGGGGATCCACTGCTTAAATAAGTAGGGGCCCGTCCCAATAGGAGAACGGCTGCGGGGATGCTCGCGCAGCTGCGCTACCGGTGTGCCGCTAAAGATGTGCCGTGGGATAATGCCGATAGTCAGCTTAGTGATAAACGCCGCGTCAACCTGATTTAGACGGATGACCAGCGTATGGTCGTTAGGGACGGTGATCTCCCGCACCGCGCGGAAATCGCGACGTCGCACACCAGTATAGTCAGGATGCATAATGGTGTCATAAGTGAACTTGACGTCGTGGGCGGTAAAGGGGCGGCCGTCGTGCCACTGCACCCCACGGCGCAGAAAAAAGGTCAGCGTTAAGTTATCGGGGCTGGCGATCCAGTCCTCTGCCAGGTCGCCCATAAACTCCAGCCGCTCGTTGGTGCGCACTAAGCCGTTGTGAATCATGCCAATGACTGTGTTAGAGGCGGAGTCGGTGCTGAGGATAGGGTTCAGCGTCGTGGGATCGCCGCCTAAGCCGAACACGATTTCGCCGCCGACAGCAGGCTCTATCGGGGTAGTGATGGCCACAGTGTTGGTGGCCTGAACCCAATCCACTCTGGCCGCCAATGCCTCAGCGACAAAGCGGCCCGGTACCATAGTGCGGCCGCTAACGATTTGCGGTGCGACATCAATGGGTAGCGGTGCGCCGTTGACAAAGGCCAGCTGCTGTCCGAGCGTCAGCCTGACGGTGGTTTGCCCCCTTGTGCCGCGTACGGTTCGTGTGGCTTCATCCCACTCCACCCTAGCTCCCAATGCTTCAAAGATGGCGCGGAAGGGCACCAGTGTGCGCCCGTTCACTATGGCAGGAGCAACGTCAGTTACCAAGGGACTGCCGTTGATGTTAACCGCAATCCTAGGCGATGCCGTGGCCGTGGGCCAAGTGCCCACAAGGCTGCCGACCAATAGCGATGCGACCGCGAGAACAACTAGAGTTTTTCTTGTCATTTATTTGCCTCCCTTAAAAGATGGTGAATATCGAGAAGCGATATTCCTTCCATGTACTATACTATTCTGAGGGCGGCGATTCCTGCCTCTCGTGCAAATGTTCCCATCATCCGGCTATTTTGCACGATGATTTGCCGTAGTCCAGCGAGGGCACCCCATCACCACGAATAAATGTACATGATGCGGATAACTATACAACAAACGGCAGGGGAAAACAAGGCATTTTTTTATGTATTTTTCTTTTCATGAAGCGCAGGCGGTCATGCGCGCATCGTACGTCGCAGATTTGTTATAATAGCGATGGAACTTAGCACAAAATTTGACGTCTATTTAATGGTGTCTATTCCATTTAGCGAAAGGGGGGTGACCGTGCTCGCAGCAGACCTAGACCAAGGGCTGGTCCAAAGGAGCTTGGCAGGCGACACCGATGCTTTTCGCCAAATAGTGGAGCGTTATCAGTCTAAGGTGTATAATCTGGCTTTGCGCATGACCGGTAACCCCGAAGACGCGTCAGATATAGCACAGGAGAGCTTTATTCGCGTCTTTCGCTCGCTCAAGACGTTTAAGGGCGATAGCAGCTTTAGCACTTGGCTGCACCGTATTGCCAATAACATCGTGTTAGACCACCTGCGCCAGCGGCGGCGGCGCCCGCTGGTAGTCATGAGTACCGATACCGTTGTATCTGCTGATGAGGGCGAACATCCCATCGAGTTCGGTGGTCCTCTGTCCCTACAGCCGGAGGAACAGGTCTTGCGGGCGGAAAGAATGCGGGGGCTCGAGCAGGCCATACAGGCGATTTCGCCCGAGCACAGACTTGTTTTACTGCTGCGCGACGTTCAAGCCTTCTCTTACGAGGAAATTGCCGCCATGCTCGGCATCAACATAGGCACCGTCAAATCTCGCCTCAACCGCGCTCGCCTTGCTGTTCGGGAGCACCTCCTGCGTGCGGAACATAATGACATGTTTGACGTCAATAAGAGTAGAAAGGAGGCCAAAATCGGGCTATGAACTGCAAGCAAGTACGCGAGCATCTCGCTGATATTCTCGACGGGCAAACGCCTCCTAGTTTGGCGCAACACCTTGACGCGTGTGACGAGTGCGCTGCGCTTATTGGTGCATTGCGGCAAGATATGTCGCTGTTGGCCGCTATGCCGGCAGTTGTCGTTCCGACGGTTGTGCTGGATAAGGTCATGGGTGAAGTCACTAAGGTTTCTCGCACCAGACGGGCTTGGCGCTTTTTCGTTCCCCGTCTGGCTCCCGTGGCGGCAGCTTTGGCTATGACCGTGCTGAGCTATAATTTAACTCCTGACCTGTGGCCGTGGCAGCGTGTAACTCCGGCCCCGCCCAGCGAAATAAGTGGCGTCACACCTCAGACAACGGCCGAAGATGGGGCAAGGGCTTTTCCTATCGTAACAGAGATTGCCGGAGGCACCGGCGAAAGACAAGCCGCCCTAGCGCAGCCGCCAAGCCCTTGGCTTGTTTCGTCTCTTGCTGGCGGCGCGGCCTTCGCGCTCTGGGCTGGAGTGGTTTATTTGTGGTACAAAAAGAGGGAAGCATAATCGCGGCGCGACAACCTCTAGGCCGGTCAAGCGAAACTTACGACCTGTTCGCGCGGATATAGTATACTACCCTTATGAAGACGTAAGGGAACGGTGACGCTTGTGCCGCGATTGTATTTACTTGATGGGCACGCCCTAGCTTTCAGGGCGTTTTATGCTGTGGAAGCCGCACTAACCACGAAAGACGGCAGGCCCACTAACGCCGTGTATGGATGCGCCCTAATGCTTAACAAGCTGATTGAGCAGCATAATCCCGAGTACATTGTAGCCGCGTTCGATCGTGGCGAAGCTACCATCAGGTTGGAGCGGTATCCCGAGTATAAGGCGCAACGCGAGCGCATGCCGGATGAATTAAGGCTGCAGATCGACTATATTAAAGAAATGCTCGAGGCGAAGGGTATCAGCATCTTTGAGGTTGACGGGCATGAGGCGGACGACGTCATCGGCACATTGACGCGCCACGCCGAAGATGCTGGCATTGACAGCGTCATTGTGACTAGTGACCGCGACAGCCTGCAATTAGTCAGCCCCCGCACCAAGGTCATGCTGACCCGCAAGGGTGTCACGGAAACGGAGCTTATGGGTGAAGCCGAGGTTTTGGCCAAGTATGGGCTTATACCTCGGCAGCTTGTCGACCTCAAGGCCTTGATGGGAGATGCGTCTGACAACATCAAAGGCGTGAAGGGCGTAGGGGAAAAGACCGCCCTAGCTTTGCTGGGCGAATTTTACAGCGTAGAAGGTGTGTACGCGCGCATTGACGCGATCACCAGACCTAAGCTCAAAGAATTGCTTTTAGCCGGCAAGGAGGACGCATTCCTTAGCAAGTTCCTTGCGACTATTGTGCGGGATGTAGAGCTAGGGTTTCACCTATCGCAGTTTAAGGTGCGGGTTGAAGATAAACCTAGGCTGGTTAAGCTATATCGCGACTTAGAGCTGCACAGCTTCCTGCGTAGACTAATGAAGGAGGGCACTCTGGGGGAACAAGTGACGGAGAGACAGCTGCCTTTGGAGGAGACGGCGCCGCTGCCGGTGTATGCGGGTTCAATCGAGAAGCAGGCTAGCCGAGTGGGACTCAAGCTCGGTGATAGAGGCGAAATACTGCTGGCCAATGATCACGGGGTCAGGGGTGTGGATACGAGTGACCCCGAGCAGCTTTTGGGGCTGCGAGCCATCTTGCAGGATGATACGTTCACTAAAGTTGTCTGCGAGTATAAGGCTACGGAGCGTGCGCTTACTGCGTTCGGCTTAAGCCTTGGCGGCAATATGTTCGACCTTGAGCTTGCGGCATATCTCTTGGACCCAAGCCAAGCCACCTATGGGTGCGCTGAGCTGGCCGAGAAGTATCTAGGCCAAAGCGTTTCCGGTGTCGAGGGAGAGGCCGGCGTGTTAAGTGAACTTAGCCGACGCCTGGAGCGTGAGTTGCAAGAAAAGAACCTGTGCTCCCTCTACTACGACGTGGAGTTGCCTTTAACGCGGGTGTTGTTAGCCATGGAACGCACAGGCGTCGCCATCGATCTTGACGTGCTTGAGCAAATGGAAAAGCAAGCCAGCAAAAGCATACAGGGGCTTATTGAACACATCCACTCACTCGCCGGGCAGGAGTTTAACATCAGCTCCCCCAAGCAACTCGGGTTCATTTTGTTTGACAAACTCGGGTTGCCTAAGGGGAAGAAGACCAAGACAGGTTACTCCACTGACGCTGAAGTCTTAGAAACTCTTGCCGACCAGCATGAAATTGCACAGAAAATCCTTGATTACAGGACGTTGGCTAAGCTCAAGTCTACTTATTTGGAGGGGCTGCGCCACGCCGCGGATGCTCAGAGCCTAATTCATACTACGTACAATCAAACTGTGACTTCGACCGGGCGCCTCAGCAGTACGGAGCCTAATCTACAGAACATTCCCATCAGGGTAGCGGAGGGGCGCCTGATCAGGCGAGCCTTCTGCCCGGCACCCGGGTTTACGCATATTTTCGCCGCCGACTACTCACAGATAGAATTACGCATTCTCGCCCACCTGTCAGGAGACCCCATTCTAACCGCGGCTTTCTCTGCGGGGGAGGATATCCACACCCGCACCGCGGCGGAAGTGTTCGGGGTTAGTCCGGAGAATGTGACGCGTGAAATGCGTGACCGCGCGAAAGCAGTTAACTTTGGCATTGTGTACGGCATCAGCGACTACGGATTAGCGCGCGACATTAAGGTGCCGCGCGCTGTGGCGAGGGAATATATCGACAACTATTTTCATCGCTATGCCGGTGTTAAGGAGTTCATTGACAGAACCATTGCGCAAGCTAAGCGCGATGGGTTTGTTACGACCTTGCTGCACAGGCGGCGCTACTTACCTGACATTAACAGCAGCAACGCTGCGCGCCGTGCTTTTGCGGAGCGCACGGCCATGAATACACCGATTCAAGGTTCCGCTGCCGACCTCATCAAACTGGCCATGGTCAGAATTCATACAGAGGTAGAGCGGGCCAAGCTACAATCGCGCATGATTTTACAGGTGCACGACGAACTGATCTTTGAGACGACCACCGCGGAACTGCGTGCGCTGGCCTTGATCGTACAAGACATAATGGAAAACGCCCTCCAGTTGACTGTGCCCTTGGTTGTGGACCTTAAAGTAGGCAGCAATTGGTACAACGTAGAGAAAGTAAAGAGAGATTGGTGAGATTCCCCAGATGCCTGAACTACCCGAAGTGGAAACAATCAAGCAAAGTCTGCTGCCGCTACTGAGGGGGCAACAGATAATTGCGAGCGAGATTAGCCTGCCTAAGCTGCTACAGAACGTCACTGCGGGTGAGTTTGCTGGGCTTATAGCGAACCGTGTGATACAAGATATTGTGCGCCGGGGCAAGTACCTTTTGTTTAGGCTGTCCGGAGATTATACGCTTGTCGTTCATTTGCGTATGACGGGGCAATTACGCTTTGCCGCCGGTGCGCTGCCGCATCTTCCCCACACACATATTGTGCTCAAGCTGGCCAGCGGAAGCGAACTGCGCTACACCGATCCTAGGCAGTTTGGCTATTGGTTTATCGCTGCGGACAGTGAGATTACCCGTGTAGCCCGCATGGAGCATCTGGGTGTTGAGCCGTTATCAGCGGAGTTTACCGCTTTGGCGCTGGCGTCACTGCTGGCGGGCAGGCGAGGCACGATTAAGTCCTTGCTGCTGAATCAGCGCATTATCGCTGGAATTGGTAATATCTACGCAGACGAAGCGTTATTTTTGGCAGGCATAAGACCGGATCGTGTTGCGGGCGAACTGGCGCTAGGTGAAATCGCGCGTTTACACGAGGTTGTCAGAGATGTGCTGGCACTCGGTGTCAAGATGCGCGGCACTACCTTTAGTGATTACCTAGATGGGCTAGGGCAGGAGGGTGGTTTTCAGCATCAACTGCAGGTCTATGGTCGAGCGGGGGAAGCCTGCCTCACTTGTGGCGGAGAAATTGTGCGCTTGGTCGTGGCAGGGCGGGGGACTCATTGCTGCAGGCAATGCCAAAATTAATGGGGGCGGGGAGGTTTTTTCATGTTGCGCGTGGCAATTACCGGCGGCCTTAGTACGGGGAAATCCACTGTAACCGCCCTGTTGGCCCAACTTGGAGTGCCGACCATTAGTGCGGATGAAGTCGGCCATAGGATGCTAGCGCGCGGAACGACATGCTATGATAAGGTCGTATCGTCATTTGGCGAAGGGATTTTGTCGCGCGACGGAAACATAGACCGCGCCCTACTGGGAGCTGTGGTCTTTGCTGACACGCGGAAGCGACGGTTGCTGGAGTCCCTATTGCATCCTGCCATCTGGGAGGAGATAGAAGAGTGGTGTCGTCAACACAGCGAGCGGGGAGCGTGTCTAGTGGCGATGGAAGTTCCCTTGCTATTTGAAGCTAAACTTGAGCAGGCTGTGGACGAGATTTGGTTGGTAGTATGTAATCCTGACCTGCAACTATCTAGGGCCATAGCCCGTGGCATGACCCATGAGGAGGCGCAAACCCGCATCGGCGCGCAGATGCCCTTGGCAGAAAAAGCGCGGTATGCGCATCGCGTTATCGACACTGGCGGCAGCCCAGATGCCACATACGCACAGGTCAGAAAGGCGTTAGAGAGTATATGCGTCCACAAAGCACCAGAGTAATCTTATATTGGAACTTGCTCATCTATGGCGCGGTGGCAGTCCTGCTGTTGGCGGTGCTAGGCCCTTCGCTCTGGCGAGTGGGCTATCCTTGGCCCCATCGTGAGCTGATAGAGCGGTATGCCCGAGCCAATGAGCTTGACCCATATCTAGTGGCTGCGGTTATTCGAGTGGAAAGCAGCTTTCGCGCCGGTGCCATTTCACCGAAAGGTGCACGCGGGCTAATGCAGATAATGCCTGCCACCGGGGGATGGATAGCCAGCCAGCTGAGCATAGAAAACTTTCATGCCGGCAGGCTGTTCGAAGTAGAGCTCAATATTAAGATGGGCACATGGTATCTGCGTCACCTGATAGATCAATTTGCGGGCAATTTAGAAGTTGCTATAGCGGCGTACAACGGCGGGCGGGGCAACATAAAAAACTGGTTAGACCAAGGCATTTGGAGCGGCGAGCGCAGCAGTATTGAGCGCATTCCATTTCCGGAAACGCGCAACTACGTTTGGCGAGTGTTGCGTGTCTATGCGATTTATCAGGAACTCTATTGAAGCAAAAGG
>DBBC01000091.1 GCA_002292025.1 Firmicutes bacterium UBA994 | reverse complement strand
TGACTGACGTGCTGAGGGCGGTCATGGCCAGGCCCTGGTTTTGGTCCGCGTGCCTCCGTTTTTGGTTTCTACAATCCGATGCAGTTTAAGTCCGGCGAGTCGGCCTTAGCAGTCAACTTGCTGTGCACAGGTATTGTTGCCGCTTTCAGTAGGCGTACTGCTCTAGAACAAAAACTGCCGCTGATGAAGCAGCTCACTGCACAATTAATGATTTGGCCTGCCTCGAATATTCACCTGCCCTACTTACCCTGAAAGGATTACGCACCTGTACCCCGTCATATAGCTCACCGTCTTTGAGGTCCTCCGTCCAAAGCACCCGGCAACTGAGTCTCTTGGCACTGCATATAATAAGTGCATCCCAAAAAGAAACCCTGTGGCGCTGGTGAATTTCAATAGCATGTATAACATCATCAATCCCCGGTGTATGGAGGCGCCACTGAGCAAGGCCAGCCAAGATTTGGGATGCCATCGCCGGTGAAACTGGAGTGGCCACCTTTTGCACAACAGTGACGTAAAATTCTTGGAGAACCTGAACGCTGAGACACCCTTTCCTAGAATGCCATAATCCCACGATCAGTTCTTTGGCTTGTACATGTTTCGTACCTGCGGAAACATCGTGGGCATAGACCAAGATGTTTGTGTCTACAAATTCCCTGTCTAAATCAACGCTCATGGAGATCCGATCTCCGCCAACCCATAGTTCCGCTCGTCCCAAGATTCAAACCGTTTTGCAGGACAGCAAAGTGACGCTGGCGTGCCTCTTGGTAGCTGTCTTCCTCCCGCACAAGGTCTTCTAGGATTCTGGTTAATAGGCCAGAAACGGAAGTCTGCTCGTCAATGGCCAGATGTTTTCCCCGCCGCAAAACATCTTTGGGAAGCGAAAGAGTGATATTTTGATGTTCCATCAGTAATTGCACCTCCACGCATCTGAGTATAACACGTATTTAGGTGAACGTGCAATCTTTTAGAGAAATTGTAG
The DNA here is from genome assembly GCA_002292025.1 of Firmicutes bacterium UBA994. GTDB lineage: Bacteria > Bacillota > UBA994 > UBA994 > UBA994 > UBA994. The sequence goes on along the minus strand of DBBC01000091.1, from coordinate 7,624 downwards.
CTACCCCGCTGGGGGACAAAGGGGACGGGTACTTTTGTCGCCATTGGAGCAGGAACTCTACGACACCCGGATACGGTACGGTGCTGCTCTTAGGGCTCTGGGTAGAGACCAAGAGGCTGCGCATGAGTGGCAAAAGGTGCCGCTAACGGAGGAACAGGCTGAGGAAGAAGCTAGGCGCGCAAGTGATTGTGGTCCCGATGGCTGTGAAATTAGCAGGTGAAACGCGCGGAAAAAATGAGACAAAAGTACCCGTCCCCTTTGTCCTCTTTGTCGCGTCCCTTTTGTCTAATAGCTATCGGAGATGCCCCGAGCCCGGACAAGTCGCTCTGCTCTCTGCAGTAATACGAGACCCAAAATGTTTGTCGCGGCCGCCAACATCAGTAAAATCACCGTGCCCGTGATCTGCGTGGTAAGGGGCTCAACCCCGAGCAGAGCAGAGCGCACACCATCAATCACCCAAGTCTGGGGTAAAACATAGGCAAACCACCTTAGGCCCACCGGGATAAGTCGCACAGGCACGAAAACTCCACAAAAGAACTGCTCCACGAAAGACAGCACTTGTATCACTCCGGACACTTTCTTCCAGAGGAGCGCCAAGGACGCATAGATCATTCCCATCCCTAGAAACACGACAATGGCTAGGGTTACGTTAACCGCCAGTAGTTGCGGGTACTGCACCGGAACTAGCACCAGCAGAGGAACTGCTATAATCGCGCTCATCATTCCCCCGTACAATAAGTTCGACAAGGCCAAACCCGCAAAAATGGATGCTAGCGGTGCGGGGGTCTGCAGGTTTGTGGACAGCGTCCCCCAAGATATCTCCGTTTCCACAGCCCGTGCTAACCCGGCACTACTGTTCGCGATTAGCCAGATTATCAACCCCGCCGCGAAATAACGAGGCAGACTTGTTTCACCCCCGGTAAACATCACCAGTTCACCTGTGCCGATCAAGGGGGCAAATATCGCTCCTACGGCAACGAACACTACGGGCATGGCGATGGCGAAGAACACATTGGCCGGATACCGATATGTCAGTTTAAGATTGTACCAAGCGACCGTAAAGATAATACGGACCTCATCAAGCACTCTCATATTGCTGTTCCCCTACTGTTGCGCATCATCAACAGGTACGCATCCTCTAGCGAAAATTTGCGCACTGTGACAGCGCTTATTGTGTCATAGGGTAGAGAGTTTAGAAAGCGCAAGGAAGACCCTATATCCGGAGTCACTATGCGCAGCCGCCACCCATCACGATGATAGAGGTCGAACATCCTAGCACACTGTTCGATCAGTGCCTCTACGTCTGCCCCTTCGACAAAATCTATCTCCATCACGTGCCCGAGTCCTTGCTGCTCCCGTAAATTGTCAATAGTTCCCTGAAAGAGAATCTTGCCCCGGTGTAGCACAGCAACCCGGCTACAGACGCGTTCCATTAGAGCTAAGTCGTGGGCACAGACCAGAATTGTGCGCTTGTTATCTCTAGCCATAGTACGCAGGTATTCAATGAGCTCTAATCGCCCCTCTGGGTCAAGTGTGGCCCAAGGTTCATCCAGAATGAGAATGGGTGGGTCGTGTAGCATGGCCTTAGCCAACATCAACCTAGCCCGCATGCCGGTGCTGTAGTTTCCGACGAGCTGATGTCGCCAATCGTATAGGCCCACTTGTCTGAGCAGCCCTTCTATCCTATGGTATCCTTGGCCTCGTCGTAGGTAGTAGAGGGGAAGCAGTCTTTTCAAGTTTTCTTCACCGGTTAGACGCCAGTAAAGTGACCTTGGATTGGCTGGAGCTACTCCAACTAGTGATTTAACCGCTCGCGTATTTTCGGCACAGTCTTGCCCCATGACTGTAGCTACCCCGCTGGAAGGCGTTAACTGTGCGGACAGGATGTTGACCATAGTTGTCTTCCCAGCCCCATTTGGGCCTAGAAAGCCAAAAATCTCGCCGCTTTGCACATAAAAAGACACTCGCTCAAGCGCTACCACAGATCCGTAGGTCTTCGAGAGGTTTGACACTTGGATTACTGCTTCCATGGTCTGACACTTCCTTCGGCCTGTATCTCCTTAATGCTCTGGGAATGCCCATAGACACCAAGGTATCATCCGCTTCTAAGCATGTCGCTCGGATTAAACTGTTAGAACTCCGCCTCCCAAGGGTGAATGGCGCCATCTCTAAAGGGAGGTGGATCCGCCGTCGCAAGAGAGCCTAATGTGATGTTGATCGACAGATCGGCAGCCCCCCTGCGTATGCCAAGGACGATGATCCGCCCAGGCGCGTAGCGCTCCAGTTCGGTTCTAAGTTCGACCAAGGTGCGAATTGACCTGCCATCAAGTGTCCTCAGTATATCCCCTACCTGCAACCCGGACAGAGTCGCGGGGGAACGCGGCGCCAATTCTACTATTGTAAGGCCGCGCGCGGCAGGGATGTTGAGACCTGCAAAAGGAGACTCCTCCACCACTATGCCGAGAAAGGGGCGAACAATGCCGCGGTCAGTAAATCGGGCGATGATATCCCGCACTAGGTTAATGGGCAAGGCGAATCCAAGTCCTTCTACACCCACTGCCATCACCTTAGACGATGTGATGCCGATCACTTGTCCCCTAGAGTCCACCAGCGGGCCGCCGCTGTTGCCGCTGTTGATGGCGGCATCCGTTTGCAGCAGCGGATAGGCGCTCTGGTCAGCCCTGTTCAACCCGCTGATTACACCCGCTGTCACAGTGTTCCGTAACCCTAGAGACAACGGGTTGCCAATGGCAAGTACCTGCTGACCTGCAACTACCCGATCTGAATCGCCCAAGGTAGCGGGTACAAGAACAACGGCGTCAGTCACTCGCACTAGAGCCACGTCTGACAGGTAGTCGTAATTCGAAAGTTGAGCCCGCAGTGCCCGCCCATCATGTAAAATCACCAACAAGTTAGTGGTGGTGGCGCCGCGCTGCTTAACCACATGCGTGTTGGTGATAATTACGCCGTCCGCAGACATGACCACGCCCGTGCCTTGCCCTATGACTTCGCGTCCCCCGGGAAACACCTGTGTGGCAATTATGCCCACCACGCTGCGTTGCACGGCAGTGACTACTTGGGCGGGGGAAATCATGACCTCGCGGAGTGCGGCAACTTCACGGCTAAGCTGCTGCAACTCGGCCCTTAGCTGTGAGACTTCAGTCTGCAGCACAGGGTCAGGCAGAGCGGTTCGCGGTGGAGCTGTGACGGTTACTTGAAAGTTTAGTTCGTCCCATGTCACCTCTGAGCCTAACGCCTGCGCCATGAAACGCAGCGGCACGAGCGTGCGTCCTTCGGCCACATGCGCAGGTACATCAGATAAAACCTCTCGGCCATCTACGAATACACGCACCACAGGGTGACCGCGATAGACCCCCCATGGCGCGGTAACTGAACTCGCACCGAGCGGGAAAAGGGCTATGGCTAAGGCTAGTGCTAAGCTTAATGCCTTTTTCACACTTGTTCCTCCTGTTCTCCTGCATTACGGCTATTCTCTGTCAAGCGGCGTGACTGAAAGTAGTATATGGCTACACCCGCGCCAATTAGTATCAAGCTGATGATTTGGGCGGCCCGCAGCGGACCAACCATCATGCTGTCCACGCGCAACGCCTCGATCCAAAATCTTCCGATTGAGTACCCCGCGACGTAGGTAGCGGCAATTTGACCGTGGAACTTCTTGCCCTTTAACATCCACAACAATAGTGCCAACACCCCTAAGTTCCACAGCGACTCATAGAGAAAAGTGGGGTGTCGATACTCCCCGGCAATAAACATAGCCCACGGTCCGGTAGTAGGGTATCCATACGCCTCTTGATTGAAGTAGTTTCCCCATCGTCCGATGGCCTGCGCCAAGATCAAACCAGGCGCAGCCATGTCAGCCCAGCACCAGAAATTCACACGGCGGTAGCGAGTGTAGAGAAAACCCGCCAGCACACCACCAAAAATTGCGCCATGGATAGCTAGCCCGCCTTCACGAATGTTTAGTATAGCAGGCAGATTCGCCGCGTAGTACGGCCAATTCAACATGACAAATAATAGACGCGAACCGATTAAGCCCGCCGGCACGGCAAACAACACCATGTCGATGAACCAGTCGACGTTTTCTCCTTGACGGCGCACCTCGCGCAGGGCGAGTAAAATGCCCAGCACCATGCCGAGGGTAATTAGCAACCCATACCAGCGGATAGCGAGCCCAAAAACATGGAATGCGATCGGATCCATACCCACACCACTCCCGCAAGGTTCTTTCATTTATATGTTACTGTCTGAGCGCAGGATGCGCAAGCAAATCTGAGCGACCCCTACGCCACCCACAGCGCAGTCTGTGGTATTATATAGCGGTGAAAGGGAGCGAGAATGCGTGAAAAGTCTTCCGCAGAACAAAGCGGCGCGGGCGGTAGCTAGCACAAGCATGGTGACCAACATAGCTTTGACCTTGGCCAAAGCTGCCGTCGGCCTACTCACGGGCAGCACCGCTGTCATGGCCGATGCCGCACACTCGGCATCGGATATTTTCGGCACGGCTGTTGTGCTGGTGGGGTTGAGAGTCGGCGGGTCACCGCCTGACAAAACGCACCACTACGGCCACGCTAAACTCGAGTCTGTCGCCGCCAAAGTCGTAGCCTTGGTCATGCTGGGCACGGCTGCAGGTCTCACCTTAGGTGCCATCGCGGTTTTGCGCTCAGGCCAAGTTGAGGTCCCCGGACACCTAGCTATTTGGGTCACGATTATTTCCATGGTCGTTAAAGACAGGCTCTATCATTATGTGATTCATGCCAGTCGGCGCCTGGAAAGCACAGTTTTGCAGGCAGAAGCGCTTAACCACCGCGGGGACGCGAGCGCCTCCTTTGCCGTGCTGGTCGGAGTCGTCGGAGCGTACCTTGGCTACCCCATCCTTGATCCCTTAGCCGGCATCCTAGTAGCCGCGCTTATCGCCCATATGGGAGTGCGGCTCTACGTTCAGTCGGTGCGGCAACTAATCGATGAAGCTCCAAGCGAGCATGTGCTCGCGCAAATTAGGCAGGTGGTACAGAGCACCGCGGGTGCAATCTCCGTCACAGAGGTTAAGGCGCGCATGATTGGCTCCTTAGCGATGGTAGATCTCAAACTCTGCGTCAATCGCTTCTTAACGGTTGAGCAAGGGCACCATATCGCCAGCCTCGCCAAGCAGAACATCTTAGCACAAGTACCCTGTGTGACCAATGTGCTCGTGCACGTCAATCCTTGCCATCACGTGCAGTCCCTTGACGAAATACCGAACTGCGCGACCTGCAGCAAGCATGACGTTCTGGCCGAAAGTGCCGGCGGCACGTCTGTGACCAACTCAATCTCAGGCACAAAGTCACAAGAACCACCCTCACGCGGGGGTGGTCCTTAGGGTATGTTCACGCTACTAAGACAAGACTATTCTTCCGGCTCAAACTGATCTTTGCCTACGCCACAAAGCGGACACACCCAATCGTCATGAATATCCTCAAAGGCTGTACCCGGGGCAACTCCACTGTCGGGGTCTCCTTCCTTGGGGTCATAAACATAGTTACACACCACGCATACCCATCTCACTGTTCGCACCTCCCTCCTTTAGGCCAAATATACCATCTATCCCTAACAAGCTCAAGCAAATACTTGCCTCACCACACGAGAAGTGCTACATTGACTGTGACTGGGGGGGTCGATATGCGCATCATCGCATTACAAGGCAGCCCGCGGCGGGACGGACATACCGCCGCATTGCTTGAGTCTTTTCTTTCCCCACTACGCGCGACGCATACAGTTAAGCGTATTGATGTCTGCTATCAACATATACTTCCCTGTCAGTCATGTTATGCCTGTCAGAGCAGCAGCGCCTGTGTGACGGACGATGACATGCAGGACCTATATTCTCATCTCGCTTACGACGATGTCGTAGTCTTGGCATCGCCGGTATACTTCTACGGCGTAACGGCACAGCTAAAAGCGGTCATAGACCGTTGCCAGCCCTTCTGGGCAAATCCAAGCCAACGCAAAACCACGCGCGTGGGAGTGTTGCTGCTTACTGCCGGTGCCCCTGACGCCCACGGAACTGGGGTAAGTACGACCGAATCTGCGGTGCGCATATTTATGGCATGCATCGGGGCACCACTAAGCTACGTTCTCTCCGCCACGAATACCGATGCCGTCCCGGTTTGCAAACAACATGCGGTACTGGAAGCCGCCGCGGCAACGGCGAAGAAGCTGGCGCATGCGACCAAGGGGGGTGAAATCTGTGTATGACACGACGACGCGGGTGTTATCCGAGCTTCTGTCAGGCCAACCACGCTCCGGTCAAGCCATAGCCGCGGCGCTGAGCATATCTCGCGCTGCCGTGTGGAAGCACATCAATACGCTGCGCGCGCTCGGTTACGAGATTAGCTCACGCACCCGCATCGGTTACACCCTTACGTACATCCCCGACCACCCTCATGGCATACTGGTTCACCAGTACTACTCCCCGGTTAGCTTGGGCAAGAGCATCATCTACTTGCCGGAATGCGCATCCACAAACTCCGAGCTGCGCTTACGCGCGGAAGCAGGTGCCCCAGCCGGGTTAGTCGTTGCTGCGGATGAACAACACGCAGGTCGCGGCAGACGCGGCCGCACGTGGACCGCCGCGCGCGGGACCGCTCTTCTGTTTTCCGTTCTTCTGCGTCCGCAAATGCCGCCCACAGAGCTGGCCGGACTTACCCTCGTGGCGGGGGTCGCGGTCGTGGAGGCGCTGCAACACCTAGGTGCAATTGCGACGCTGAAGTGGCCTAACGACGTCCACATTGCCGGCAAGAAGATATGTGGTATCCTCACTGAGCAGAGCGGTGAGATTGACGCCACTAACTATGTCATACTCGGTATTGGGGTCAATGTCTGGGCACACCCACAGGGCGGTGACTACGTTAGCACATCGCTGGCTGCCGAAGGCCTGCGCCACAGTCGAGCCAGCGTGCTGGCCGCGATTCTCGCCGCGCTCGAGGTTAATCTAGATTTATTCACCCAAGGGCAACAGGCTCTATGCCTCGAAAAGTGGCGACGCTTTAACACCACACTGGGGCGTCAAGTGACTGTACATGGGATAGGAGGAACGTACGCCGGTCTGGCTCGCGACATTACCCCCACAGGCGCCTTAGTTGTGACACGCGACGACGGGCAAGAGCGAGTCGTCACCGCGGGGGATGTAAGCCTAAGAGATTGAAAATTTGCGGAGGCGAAGCATGGGGATTAGACTGCCGAATATCCTAGTTTTAGCTACTGGGGGGACCATAGCCGGACGCGGCGACTCCCCGCTACAGACCACAGGTTACCGAGTAGGCCAGTTTACGGTCGATGAAATGCTGCGAGAACTGCCCGACATCACTGCATCGGTGCAAGTTTCCGGGGAGCAGTTTGTTAATGTCCCAAGCTCCGCCCTTACACCGGTGGATTGGCTTAATCTAGCACAACGCGTAAACGTCCGCTTAAGCGCCGACAATATCGACGGGATAGTTATTACTCACGGCACAGATACGCTTGAGGAAACCGCATTTTTCCTACACTTAGTGACAAAAAGCAGTAAACCTGTAGTCTTGGTAGGAGCTATGCGCCCCGCCACTGCTTTGAGCCCGGACGGTCCCATGAA
>DBBC01000030.1 GCA_002292025.1 Firmicutes bacterium UBA994 | reverse complement strand
GCAGTAAGGAGAAACTGCAAGTAGGGCACACCTTTACGATTGAGCCGGGGATTTATCTCCCCGGCATAGGCGGCGTGCGTATTGAGGATGACGTGTGCGTGACTGCTACAGGGGCTGTGAGTCTTACCACCTACCCGCGCGCAGTCAAAGTGCCCAGACATTTATGCTCGACAAACTAAACGGTCGCTTGGGTGGCACGCTTAGTTTCGGCGAGCCGATGAGTAGGCATACCTCTTTTCGCATTGGCGGACCGGCGGACGCGTTTTTTATTCCCCGCGATGCCCACGAGCTGAAGCGTGCTTTGCAGATGGCGCAGGAGATGGGCATTAGCGTAACAGTCATCGGCAATGGGAGCAATCTCTTAGTGCGGGACGGCGGAATCAGAGGTCTGGTGATTAAGCTGTCCGGCACACTAGACTACGTGCATGTGCTGGGGAATATCCTCCGGGCTGGGGCGGGCGTGCTACTGTCTACGCTCGTGCATGTAGCGGTGGAGGCCGGGCTGACCGGGCTTGAGTTTACAACAGGCATCCCGGGCACATTGGGCGGAGCGCTCAGCATGAACGCCGGCACTTTTGACGGCGAAATGAAGGACGTAACGAGCCAAGTACGAGTGCTGACGATGATGGGCGAGGAGATAGAGCTTAAGGGCGAAGAATTAGATTTTGGCTATCGTCACAGCGCGCTCAAGGATAAAAACCTGGTGGCAGTTGAGGCAACTCTAGCTCTTGCCCCGGGCGACAAAGAGGCCAGCCTGGCACGCATTGCAGAGCTTCATCGTTTGCGCCGCGAAAGACAGCCGATTGCACTGCCGAGTGCCGGCAGCGTCTTTAAGCGACCGCCGGGTCGCTTCGCGGGCCAGATGATTGAACAGGCCGGGCTAAAGGGATACCGCATTGGCGATGCGGAAGTCTCTGCTTTGCACGCGGGTTTTATCGTCAACGTCGGCAACGCGGCCGCACGCGATGTGCTTGACCTTATTTTTCACGTGCAGTCTAAGGTGTGTGAGCAGAGCGGCATTTGGCTCGAACCAGAAGTGCGTATTATAGGCGAAGACAAACGGGAAGGGGAGTAACGCAAGCGTGGGAAAGGACAATGGAGAAATAGCGCGTGAGCTTTATCTGGGTGGATATAACTGTGCGGAGGCCGTGTGGCTGGCACTAAACCAAGACCTCGAGATAAAAGACCAAGCCTTTGGGCTGCGCCTCTGTTCTGGGTTTGGCGGCGGCGCTGGGTGCGGCAGTCTTTGCGGCGCGGTGGCCGGGGCAATAATGGCGATTGGCCGCTGGTATGGACGCGAACTGGGCGGCGCCCGGGCTGAAGATGCCGGGAAGCTGACCCGGGCGCTGGTGGATGTTGTTAAGGCAAAATATGGTTCAGTCAATTGCGCGGACATGAAACCCGCGGTAGAAAACTACCGCGAGGTGTGTGCGGATTATGTGGCTTTTTGCGTAGAGAAGGCGGAGGAGCTCATGGACAAAGGTGTAGAGGGCGACGATTGCGGCTGAAGCTAGGGATTTGCGCGGGTCGCGCAGGAAATTAATAATGGTCGGGGCGACACGATTTGAACGTGCGGCCTCACGGTCCCGAACCGTGCGCTCTACCAAGCTGAGCCACGCCCCGATATGAGTGGCATCATTATAGCAAAGCAAAAAGCAAAAAGCAAAAAACAAAAAACAAAGGCAACGGCGGCAGGAATATTTGCGCCAATGACAAATAATATAGCGATTATCTTTACTGTCGTTGTTTTTTTCCCCTTTCGACTTTTATTTTTCGACTTTTATCTTTATCTTGTAAACTGGAGGTGCCTACCGTATGTATAATAAGTACTGTCCGTGGTGCAGTCGTCGCTCGTTCTCCGCCACCACCGCTGGGATATGGAACTGCCCCTATTGTGGCGAGGACATCACCAGCACCCCGGCCGCGAGTGGGTACAACAGGTATCCGCCCGGGCACGAACCTAAGCCGGATGCAGAGAAGGCGACTGCAGAGAAGGAGTCCACAGGGAACGATCGTTAGGGTGATGGCGTCGCGATGAGGATTAAAAACATACAAATTCACCCACCGCTAGCGGCCGCGCCCTTGGCGGGAATCACCGACCAAGTCAATCGCCTGATGGCCCGCGAATTCGGCGCGGCTTGGGTAGTAAGTGAAATGGTCAGTTGCAAAGGCATAATCCATGACCAAGCCAAGACATGGGAACTATTAGCTAGGGACGCCGAAGAACCACTGGCCGTGCAGTTATTCGGTTCTGTCCCGGCAGAAGTGGCGGAAGCGGCGGCTATTGTGGCGGAGAAAGTAAAACCTTTGGCGATAGACATTAATATGGGATGCCCGACCCCTAAGATTGTCAAGGGGGGAGACGGGGCGGCTTTGCTGCTTAACCCCAAATTAGCGGGGGAAATTGTGCGCCGCACGGTTGACGCCATTAAGATCCCTGTTACTGTAAAGACGCGTAAAGCGTGGGATGCAAGTTCGCCTGACTGCCTAGAGCTTGTGCGCGAAGTAGAGGCAGCCGGAGCCGCAGCGGTAGCAATTCACGGGCGGACTAGGGACCAGTTCTATGCGGGACGGGCGGATTGGGGCATTATCCGTGCGGTAAAAGAAGCCGTGAGCGTGCCGGTGATAGGCAACGGGGATGTCACTTCCGCAGCGGAGGCCAAGCGCATGTTTGCGGTTACGGGTTGCGACGCGGTGATGGTCGGCCGTGCCGCCATTGGTAACCCTTGGCTCTATCGGGACATTACCCGTTCGCTGGCGGGGTTAGCACCGCTCGCACCTCCATCTTTGGCGGAGCGACTAGCCGTGGCACGGCGGCACCTCGGAATGGTTATCGAGCGCAAGGGGGAGTATCGCGGCATCAGAGAGATGCGCCTGCAATTAGCGTGGTATTTGAAAGGTCTGCCACGGGCGGCGCGAATGCGGGATGCGATAAACAAAGCCGACAGCATAGGGGAGATCGAAAGCATTTTTGCCGCGATTGAGTAGCGCCGTAAGGCGCTTTTTTATTGCATTTCACAGAACACTACAATGGGTTGCACATAGTTTGGGATATGCTACAATAAGTGTGTACAATATTGTGCACAGGAGGAGATGCTATGCCCTACGTCAGAATTGGCGATAAGTTAGTCAGCCGCGACAAAATCATGCGCACTGTGGACAAAGTTCTGGAGCGCCGTTCTACAGGCATGTCGCAGCAGGAAGTTGCCTACGACATGAACATTGACCGTAGCTTTGTTTCGCGTCTAGAAACCATGGGTGAGTTGCGTAAAGGCGGGAAGATAGCACTGATTGGGTTTCCTGTGGCCAATAAGGAGGAGCTAAACGACGTAGCGCAGGCACACGGTGTGGATCACATCTTTCTTATGACGGAAGCAGAACGGTGGGAGTGGGTGCGTTCCAAGACCGGGGCTGAGCTACTCAACGAAATCATGAGCTTAGTTGGAACTGCGCGCGCCTTTGACACGGTCATACTGATCGGGTCTAACATGCGCATAAAACTAGTCGAGGCGCTTGTGGATAAGCAGGTTATCCCCATTGTTATCGGTGAAACGCCTTTGCGAGAGGATAAATATGTTGACCCTAAAATATTGCGCGACCTCTTGCAGGGGATAAAAGGCTAGGCAGATTATGGCTACCATAAGTAAGTGGTTCCGAGCGGTAGGATGATGAAAGGTGGCGCATAGCGGTGAAACGAGTAGTCAGCGTGAGCCTTGGGTCATCTAAGCGCAATCATGCCGTGGAGGCGGAGTTGCTGGGCGAACGGTGCGTAATTGAGCGTATCGGTACAGATGGCAATTTAGCACGAGCTATCGCGCTGGTCAAAGAGCTTGACGGCAAGGTGGACGCTTTCGGCATGGGCGGGATCGACCTCTACGTACAGGCGGGCGGCAGGCGGTATGTGCTCAGAGAAGCTAGGCAGATTGCGCGCGCGGCGCGCTTAACGCCGATTGTAGACGGCACCGGGCTCAAAGATACGCTGGAGCGAAAGACAATAGCGTTTCTTGACGACACATACGGCTTAAAGCTAAGAGGACGCAAAGTCCTTTTGCTGTGCGCGGTAGATAGGTTTGGTATGGCTGAAACGCTAGCGCAACGCGGGGCAGACCTCACCCTAGGGGACCTTATCTTTACCGTGGGATTGCCCATCCCTCTCTATAGCCTGCGGGCATTAGGACTCGTGGCACGCGTATTAGCGCCCGTCCTGACACAGCTGCCGCTACGGTATCTATATCCTACCGGAGCGGCGCAAGAGAAGACCGTCAGCCGTGGCGAGCCTTTCTTTGCGGCAAATGAGATCATCGCGGGTGACTTTCACTTTATCCGTCGCTTTATGCCGCTAAGTCTACAGGGGAAAATCATAGTGACTAATACCATAACTAAAGAAGATGTCATGCTGTTAAAGGAGCGGGGCGTTAAGCTGTTAGTGACGACCACGCCGGAGTTTAACGGTCGCTCCTTCGGCACTAACGTGATGGAGGCACTGCTGGTAGCTCTGTCGGGTTCGCCGCACACCGCGCTGACGGCGCGCGACTACGAGGCACTGTTGGATAAGCTGGATTTTAAGCCGCGGATTACAGAACTTTAAGGTCACTGCGCAGGCATTCCGGCCTGCAAAGAGTTACCATCTCCTGCGTCTTCATGCCCCTTAGTGTTCTTCGTGGATCATGCCTCGCTCTGAATAGGCTGAGTAGATGTGGTGCGCTTTTATCGTTGTCAAGGTGAATACGAGGAGGACGAGTATGGCGAAATTTGCTTTTATACTGCACCCCATTGTAGCGGAGGATATTGCTCGCAAGTTTAAGTTTACCAAGCGCTGGCCAGATAGCTGGAAGGAAAAGATGGTAAGCTTTTTGCCACCTCTAAAGGTATCGCATATTACAGGCGTGCGCTCGGAGCATGCGGCTACCGAAGGGTACTTCGTGGCTTGTCCGTTGACGTCGCGGCAGCTGCTCGGAGCAGTATCGGCAGGCGAGGCCATCAAAAAAATCGTTTGGGCGGGGCGCATCGCGGAAAAACTCGGAGCAGATATCGTGGGACTCGGCGCTCTCACCTCAGTAGTAGGAGACGCCGGTATCACCGTAGCCGAGAAATTAAAAATCGGTGTTACCACGGGCAACAGCTATACTGTGGCTACGGCAGTGATGGCCTCGCGTTTAGCAGCCACAAAAATGGGCATCAAAGTGAGCGAAGCCCACGTGGTTGTAGTGGGAGCGACTGGTTCTATTGGGCAGGTATGCGCGCGGCTGATGGCCAAGGAGGCAAGGCAGATTACTTTGGTGGCGCGCAATATAGAGCGCTTAGCACAGATTGCCGGAAGAATAGGCGACGAGAGCGGTGTCACTCCCGCGATTACCGCCGACGTTAACGCCAGCTTGTCTACTGCTGACATCGTTATCGCGGTGACGAGTGCGCTAGACTGTGTGGTTGACCCGCGGTTACTCAAGCCGGGCGCGGTAGTTTGCGACGTAGCGCGTCCGCGCGACGTATCGGAAGAAATTGCCAAACTACGGACGGACGTTCTAATTGTTGACGGCGGCGTAGTTGAAGTGCCGGGCGATGTCAATTTTCATTTCAATTTTGGCTTTCCGCCGCGCATGTCTTACGCCTGCATGGCTGAGACCATGGTATTGGCGCTGGAGGGGAAGGTCGGCGACTATTCGCTGGGGAGAGATATCAGTATCGAGCAGGTGGAGGAAATTACGCGGCTGGCTGAGAAACACGGCTTTAAACTGGCAGGGTTTAGGAGTTTTGAACGCGCGGTAACCGACGAAAAAATAGCCGAAATTCGCGCACGCGCCGGGGTGTAGAATGCGGAAATTCATGTGGTAATTTCACAGTAAAAGTAACTACTCAGCCCGTTCAG
>DBBC01000134.1 GCA_002292025.1 Firmicutes bacterium UBA994 | reverse complement strand
CCTTAGTTCACGGCAATATGCGTAAAGTTCGCGTTAAGCAAGTGTTAAATTTGCGGTGAGGCGTGCAAGCGGCCGTCTCTTAGGCGATAGCTAATACCTAGTTGCGGCAGTACCCTCTCTCCTCCTGCAGCCGTAAGCCTTTGCGGGCAAAAACTGTGCAAAGGCACCAGCACTTTAGGTGCTATGGTGTCAACCACAAACTGCAAATGCTGCGGAATGGCGTGCCCAGTGGCCCCGATATAGTGAAACTCCAGTCCGCACTTATCCACCAGCGCACGCAGCTTAGCGTAGGCGGGATCGAAGGTGCCCAGAGGCACCCCATTGGAGTGAATATAGCAGCCGCTAACGCCGACAAAATCTAGCAAAGCGAGGCAATTGTGATAGCTGTTCTGAACTAGGTACTGAGTTGGGTTTCCCTTAATGGCAGACGGGCAGACATCATCCGTCTCCACAAAATCCTCTCTTGCGAGCATCATGCGCGCTAGATAAGCTGTTTCACGCTCGAGTACGACAGTCCGCCCGACGGCTTTTCCGGCATCGAGCATCATCGCGAGGCGCCTAACGTTGCGGTGATAGATATTAAAAAATGCCAGCCCTGTGCTGCTTAGCAAAATGCACAACTTCTCCGGCAGCATATCTTCGTTGACAAGCGTGTCAGGCGCAGTGCCGTCGCCGATAATCTCTTCTCTCTCCCCCTCTTCCGGCGCACGCAAAGTTGTACCCTCAGAGATCAGCACATCCACCCCGAGCGCAGTGGCTGCCTCCAGCCACTGTGGGGCGATGGGCGGCGTGGTACCGTAGAGCCGATAATCTCCCGTGTACAGGATGTTTCCGTGCGGTGTGCGGATATGAAATGAACATGCCCCGCAGATATCGTGATCGACTCTGAGTGGAGTTATTACGAATGGGCCATGCGCGAGCGGAACGTTAAACTGACAAGTACTGTATTCTCTTGCGCCGTCCACACCCTCGCCAATCACAGCGAGGGCGCGGTACAGCGCTAAGGATTCTTCGGTGAGAAAAACCGGTATCCTCGGGCTCACCAGTCCCATGGCTCCCATATGATCGAGATGTAGATGCGAGATCAGGACAGCGGTCTGCCACGGGCTTTCTTCCGCCGACATAAGGTCAGCGCAATCGCTGACCTCGCTCTGGCTGTACACACCCGGCACAGCGGCGATCATATCCAGCCGGAGGTAGTCATGGACAAGGCGTGCCGGGCGCAAATGAACCTGTTTGCCACTAAGGATATTGCCGGGATCAAAACTTAGGCCGAAATCAAACACTAACCGGTGTTCCCCGTGCTCCACGGAGATGACTGTCCCCCCGATACTGGTAAGGCCAGCCCAAAACTTAAGATACGTAGCGGTTTCTTGCACTTATTCCTCTCCTATACGCCTAAATAATCTGCGATGTTAGCCCTTTCTTGTAGAAGCGGGCGGATTTTTGCTTCTTTGCACGTCAGCAGCGTAGTGATCCCCGGTCCATGTCCGGACAGCACGCAGTTAGAGTGCACAACTACCCCAATAGTTACGGCTCCTGCTAAGTATCCCCTGCCAAAGGCGGTATCACAGTCCATTAACGCCACGATGTCGCCAAAACGGAGCTTCCCTAAGTTGTATTTTGCGTAGGCGACTGAGTCTTGCGTCATAATGTCGTAGTCACCCCGATAGGCAGTGACACTGCCTAACCCCGAGCCCATCAAGTGGGCAGGCACTTGCACGGCCACAGGAACTTCCAATACACCGTCAGAGGCCAGTATCGCCCCCATCTTGTCCAGCAAATCAGGGTCGAGGTTCATTACTTGGACCGCAGGGCAGTCGAGGAGCTTTAGACCCTGCCCGTATGCCTTGACAAGTATCTTGTCCCCGATTGATAACTGTTCAAGCGTTTCTTTGTCAAAGTGGATCATTACATGTTCAGCGCCGCCGTGCATACCGGTAACGATGCCCTTTGCGCCTTTGGCATCACCGCTCACTACCTTGGCGGCATTGCCCACGCAAGATAGCACATTAAAGCCGCTATTCTCTTTCTCCTCGCTCCTCTGTGTCGTGACCCCGGGCTCCACGTGGTCGCCCACTAAATCCATGCAATTGTCTCCGATTTTATGGCTGTACGTAATACCGCCCGTCCCAGGCAATACGACCGGGTTCCCTTCCGCTGTTATGCGGTACGGCGCCGTGCTCTTAGGATGCGCTATCTCGCCTTGCACGCTTATGCGTACCAATTTGTCTCTGTTCGTTCGTAGCATTGCTACCCCTCCTCTGTTATTGACTATTTCCCCAGCAGTTCTTTTATGGCAGGCAACGCCTCATGCGCGGCCGCCCTGCCCGCTTCATATGCCGGCATCACCCTAGTTAAGTCGCCCATATGGTGGTTGCCGAGCTCAGGTAAGATCAGCACATCCGGTTCTTCCATGTGTTGAGACCGCTGCATAACCTCAAACGACCGCGACAGAATAGCAAAGATGCTGTTCAGCTCGTGCGTTTCCCGTAATCCTTGCTGTAACTGTACCGCGACAGTCAAAGTCGCATTCATGTTTCTGACTACGTTCACCGGCACTCCATTAACGATGCCGCCATCAGCTAAGAGCATGTCTTTATGGGGCACGGGCAAGAAAATGCCCGGCACGGCACAACTCGCTTTCACCGCTAACGCCGCGTTCCCCTGCCGTAATACTACCTCGCGGCCCGAGTACAAGTCACACGCCACCGCAGCCACAGGAATTGGCAGTTCCTCCAGCTTAGCGCTATAAAGTATCTCGTTCACTAAACTCTCCATGCGTGTGGCACTTACCAATCCTACCCGTGGCATGACAGGCTGCACTAAGTCGCCCCAGTTGGTTTGCATAGCCAAAGCTAGCATTTGCCTAGGGGTAAGACCCGCTGCGTACAATACCGCAATCAGGCTGCCCACGCTTGTACCTGCTATTACATGGACAGGGATGCGTGCCGCCTCTAACTCAGCGAGCACCCCAATGTGCGCGATTCCCCTGCCTCCCCCGCCTCCAAGTGCCAAACCCACACAGATGTCTCGCGCCATAGCATCACCCCCTCCGCCGCGTCGCGATGACGTCGACCCCGGCTGTGACTGAACCGCCTTCGATAAAGCTCCACCCCGGCTGTTCCATACAGCACACGATAGTGATCGGGTTAACCTTCTGCTGGGTGAGCACTGCCCAGTCCACCTGGACCAAAGGCTCACCCGTCCCGACAGACGCCCCTTGCCCAGTAAGGACGACAAACCCCTGCCCCTTCAGGTGCACGGTGTCTATGCCGATATGCAAAAGTATCTGCTCCCCTGTTACTTGCCTAATCACTAGTGCGTGCCCACCGGGAAATACCTTCTCGATGCTCCCCGCACACGGCGCAACCACTGTTTCTTGCCCAAAGTCAGGCGCGATCCCGACCCCTGGCCCCATCAGTCCCCGCGAAAAGACATCATCCGGTACTTGGGCGAGGGAAACAACTTGTCCGGTCAATGGGCTAACTAATGTCTGGACCTGCTCACAAGTCACCGAACCGATCATACGGCGCAGTTGTTCAGCATAAGCCTGCGACTGAGTTCCCATAATCACTTGCAAGTAGTCGGCCCCCACACGACTAAATCCAATCGCCCCCAATCGTTCTAATTCTTTAGTGTCAACCTTGTTCATTTCTACTACGCCTAGCCTAAGTCTTGTCAAACAAAAATCAACGGCGGTGATGTTGGTTGGGCCGCCCAGCGCTTTGAGCAGCTGTTCACAAGTGTCAGCTGGCGCAGACGGCGCCGCGCTCTCCTCCCCTGTGCGACCGAGCGTAGGCAGATTAAAGCGCCGAATGAGAAATCTTGTGCCGAAATAGTAAACGGCAGCATACAGAACCCCCAGCGGAACAATCAGCCACGCGTTTTCACTGAAGCGCCAATTTATAAGGTACATAGGCAAGGCGAAGCCGTAGTGGCGTATACCTAAGATGTGCGACAGCAATGTCGCCGTACCGGTAAGGACCGCATGCGCGCCATAGAGCAGAGGCGCGGCGAACATAAAGGTGAACTCCGCAGGTTCTGTAATGCCCGTCATTATTGAGGTTAGAGCGGCCGTCACTAGGATGCCAGCCGCACGTTTGCGCTGTGCGGGGCGCGCTTCATGGATCATGCCCAAACAAAGAGCAGGTACAGCAAACATCATGACGATAAAAAACCCTGCGGAAAAGTTGCCTGCGGTGGGGTCGCCGGCAAAGAACCTCTGAATTTCGCCTTGGTAGACCACACCAGTGGCGGGGTCGGTGTACACGCCAAAGGTATAGAGAATGAGATTTTGGATAATATGGTGAAGACCGGTAGGAATCAATAGGCGGTTGGTCAATCCATAAAAGAAGAGTCCCAGTGCTCCGCCTGCCATAATCCACTCGCCAAAAGCAAAGATAGCTTGTTGTACAGGCAGCCATACATACCCAAATAGTGTTCCCGCCAAGAGATTCACCACCGCAGCGGCCATGGGCACAAAGCGCTTACCGGAGAATAGGCCTAAATACTCCGGCAAGCGGATGTCTTTGTAGCGGAAAAACAACCAAGCGCTGATCGCGCCGGAGATAATGCCGCCCAAAACTCCCATGTCAAGCTCTGCGTTTACGGCGGTAAGGGCACCTACCATCACCACATAACCCGCCACACCGGCAAAACCCGCCATCCCGTCGTAGCGCGTAAAACCGAGAGCCACTCCGACAGCGAACAAGAGCGGCAAGTACTCGATCATAATGGCTCTGCCAGCCGCGATCACAGGCGGGATCTGCAGTTGCAAGCCGAGAGCGAGGAACAAGGCCGCAATCGGCAAAATGATAACGGGCACCATCAGCGCCGCAGACAGCCGCTGGAGAACTTTTTGCACGGGCACCCCTCCCTCTATTGCGCTACGTCCCGGTAGGTCGCCAGCTTCACGCCAAGCCGTTGCAAGCCCTCCCGCAGCTCAGGCGAAACCAGATATTCTAACTCCCTCTCCCGCTCGTACTTAAGCGAGCTCACTTTCGTGAGAGCATCATCAACTTTGCCGGGGTGGCAGTATACCTCGTAGATACCCGGCGACAGACGCACAAGTGCTGCCAAAAAGTGCTCGTGCAAGGACAACACACCGCGCGGGAAGCAAAGCCCGCTCCCGAGCACTATATACTGAGAGATAGCAATGTCGGGCAGCACCAGCGCATGTCGCCACGGGTGAGACTCGCGCCAGACATCCCGCACAGTCAAACGGCGAATACAAGGTATGCCATATTCTTTGGCTAGCTTCACCGCCAAATGCATCAGTCTCGGCGCAAGGTGCACGTGATGGTGGCTGTCCACATGTGTCGGGCGAACACCCAAGCCCAGCACTCGCTCGACCTGTGCCCGCCATTCCTTTTCGACCTCGAGTGTCTCAGCCCTGCGTACCGCCAGCCGTGAATCACGAAAAAAGTAACCCTCGTTGTTGACCAAGCTAGGTACGTGGCTTGCCCCGAGTAAAGGCCGTCCGGCGGACAGTGTAAGATGGATGCCCAAACCCGCCTCCGGCACACTCTGCAGCAACTCTATATTGGCAGCTAAATCGGGCATATTGCCCATGATCGAAGTTGAAGTCACAACTCCCGCGGATATGGCGCGTACAATGCCTCGGCTAACGCCTGCGGTGAGACCGAAGTCATCCGCATTGATGATCACTCGTAGCGCCAACTCAGCGACTACCCGTGTCCACAGGCTTTTCCTTCAGCAACGCCGCTAAGTCCGCACGTAAGCGACTGCAAGCGCCCTCATCACCGTACGCCACTAAACCGACTGCACCTTCACTGCCGCCTACTCCGCCGCTGTGCACATGCACGGCATCAAGTCCATACAGCTGGCGCAAAGCAGCTACTTCAGTCACCACCGTGCCGTAAGCTACGGGGAACAAGCCGCACGGCATGCCATGCGGGGCATCGAGAGGGGCATGCCCGAGCGCTTTGGCCGCTATGGGAACTGAAGGGATAAGCTTTTCTAACCCCACCGGCAAAATAAGGTGTGCTCCCAGAGCGACAATATGCCCGTATGATGCCCCGATCGTGCCGCCGTTTTTGCCTCCCACCAGCACCCCTACGTTTCCTGCCGGATCTAAGGCGTTGCCACCTTTAATAAACACATCCTGTGCCGTAAAATCTTGTAGCACCTCTTGCCATGTGCGTTGCGAAGCGCTGCCTGCCTCAAACGCCAGCGGCTTTAACCGCGTCTCGATAGGGGTCAATCCCCACTTTGATTCGGTGACAATGCCCGCGGTATAGCGGACCTTTTCCACGTGCGCACCGGTCAGCTCTTCGGCAATATAAGCGTTAGTTGTACCGCCTGCCACAATCAAGCGTCCCTGCCGGTGGGCTCTTTGCACCTCGGGCATCGCAACCACGGCCTTAGCAATCAGCCTTTTGCTGGCAGCAGACGTCAAGACAAATGTAATAGCGCTCATTTTTTTCCTCCCCTATTGTGATGCAAGTCCATTTGCGACGCACCTCATCATGCCGGCGCCGCACGTCTCCTAGCTCCTGCTCTTGGCGCAGGTATTAAAGGGTGTTATAATGTTTTCGCCGCACTTTCGGTTTTCGCCACTTGACGTGAGTGTTTGGGTGGTGTAGATTCTATGGTGTTGCGTTGCGGGGTATAGCGCAGCTTGGCTAGCGCGCCTGCTTTGGGAGCAGGAGGCCGCAGGTTCGAATCCTGCTACCCCGACCATCGTAATGCCGGCGTAGCTCAACGGTAGAGCAGCTGATTTGTAATCAGCAGGTTGCGGGTTCAAATCCCATCGCCAGCTCCATGGGCT
>DBBC01000135.1 GCA_002292025.1 Firmicutes bacterium UBA994 | reverse complement strand
CTTCCAGCCGCATCGGGGAGTTAGTCATGGAAAAGCTGCGTAATATTGATGAGGTAGCATATGTAAGGTTCGCGTCTGTTTACCGGCAATTTACGGACATCCACAACTTCATGGGGGAACTCGATCGCCTGCTGCGCATTCGCACATCATAAGGCATTTTCGGGGCCTTTCCATGTCAGCGCGAACTTTTGCGCGCAAGCAGGAGTAGAGCAACTTTTCCAGAAATAAATTAGAGCGAGGCCGCAAAGGAGGTGCGTGAAGTTTGAACGGGCCTGACCGTCATACGCCTACAAGGCGCAAGAAACGTCGCTTCCGGCCTCTAAGGCGCCTCCTGCTCCTGCTCCTCCTCGCCGGTTTGGGATATGCGCTGTTTAGTTGCTCTCGTTTTGTCGCTCATAGGATGTTCCCCGAAGTACGTCTCGAAAGAGTCGTCTTGGCCAATGAGCCGCTCCTCGCCGGGCAGGCCGTGGTGTTGCGGCATGAGCTGGTAGTCGCGGCGGAGCGGATGGGTGTGCTCAATCAGTTACGTGAGCATGGCGCAAGTGTATCCGCAGGGGAGACTGTGCTGGAAATCGTGGATGTAAACCTCTTAGCGGCGATTGACAAGCAGCTTGCGGACGAGGCGGAACGCATGGAGACGAATCAGACACAGTCGCCGGAAGCCATCGCCCACTTGCGTGCGCAATTAGCGGATGCGCAGGCCGCGGTAAGAGCTTTTGCCACGCGCTACGCCGGTTACTTGAGGATGGGTGACAGCAGGCAAGCGGTGCGGGTGTTCGCTGAACTAGAGGTGGCGCATAAGAGAGCGCACACAAGGAGAGAGGAGTACACTGTCGCTGTTGGGTCACAACAGCAACATGCTACACGCCTAGCAGAGCTTAAGAACCAACGTCAGCAGGCCATATTGTCTGTATCAACACCTTTGGCGGGCGTTTTAAACTTTGCTTTGGACGGGCGGGAGGATGAGTTGCGGGCGGATGCAAGTCACACACTTTCACTGGCAACTTTTCGCCAAGTAACCGGGACCGCAAATGCGCTAAAAAACATGGATACCATCAAGGCAGGGCAGGTAGTTTACTCCATTATTGATCCGCGGAGTGCTGTTTTGCTGCTTCCGGCGAGTTCTGTGACGCTCGGGAGAGAGGTGGAAGTAGTATTTGGCAGTATAGCTATGGCGGGAAGCGTGTTGACGCAGGCGACAAATGATGGGGAGAGAGGGCTAGTCGCCTTACACGTGACAGACCCGCCGGTGTCGATGCTCATTGCTAGGGTAGTGCGCGTCGCTGTGCAGCCGCGGGGCGAAACTCTTACAGAGATACCCATGCGTGCCGTACTGACCAGGGAAGCCGGGGACATGGTGTACGTGCAAACTGCGGAGGGAGAGCTCAAAGAGCGCAATGTGCAGGTGCGCCAAAGGCGCGGCAGCGTAGCTGTGGTGTCGGGTCTTGACGTCGACGAATTAGTCGTGACTAACCCTAGCGCACTTGTGGCGGAAAGGCGTCGGCAATGAACCTTCGTTTGACTTCGATGCTGGCAAAGATACAGAGCTACCCCGGCGTGACAGTGGTGGCGGTCAGCAAAGAGGTCGGACCGCCAGAGATACGCTTGGCTTACGATTTAGGGTTTAGGCACTTTGGGGAGAACCGGATACAAGAGGCTGTAGCGAAACAGGATGCGCTGGCACTGCCGGTGAGCTGGCATTTTGTGGGAAGGCTGCAAACTAACAAAGTACGACTGGCCAAAAGTCGCTTTGAGTTGTATCATTCCTTGTCTAGCGTGCGCTTAGCGGAGGAGATGAGGCGCGTAGCGCTGCGCGATAACGCATACTTTCCGTGCTTAGTGCAAGTCAATGCCTCCATGGAGCAAACCAAACAAGGCTTTGCGCCGGATGAGGTCGCTAGCTTTCTCTCCTTGACTCATACGCTGCCGGGAGTCAAAGTGCTGGGGCTAATGACTATGGGACCCAATACCGATGACCGCGCCAGTATTCGGCGGGTGTTTCGGGAAGTGCGGTCATTGTTTGACCAACTCAGGCGGGAGCCGGGTGGCGCTATGTCTATGATACATCTGTCGATGGGCATGAGCGCCGACTATGAACTCGCTTTAGACGAGGGAGCAACAATGTTAAGGATCGGCAGTGCCATTTTTTCGAATTTGTGCGATAATGGGGGAAAGCGAGTTGGCAAGTAAAAATCTCTGGAAAAGGATGCTAGACTTCTTCGGCTTTGATACCGAAGAGGACGAGGAGTTGCGCGAAGAACAGGCTGATCCGTACGATCAAGGCGTTATACCTAATCGTCGCCCGAAGGAGGTAGTCGACCTCAGCAAGCGACAGCAATTGCGCGTGGTAGTGGTTCAGCCGCGCAGCTTTGATGACGTGCCAAGCCTCATAGAGCATGTTAAAGCTAAACGACCCATCATCCTCAACCTAGACGTGTGTGAGCAGAAGAGCCGCCAGCGCGTGCTAGACTTTATCTCCGGCGCAACATACGGCTCGGGCGGCAGAATACAGAAGGTCAGCGAGTGGATTGTCCTCTCGGCTCCGGCCAGTGTGCTGATTGACAATATAACAGGTGAGGTGTATGAAGAAGAGGTGCCTGGCAAACGTATCAGTATGAAAAAGGGGAACTAACATGCAGCAAGTATTTTCTATCGCGTACGAAGTCTTTTTTTGGCTAATGCTCCTTAGAATGATCACTTCTTTTATGCCAATGGACAGCAGTCGCCCCCCGCTAAGCTATGTCTTTGCGCTGACCGAGCCCTTACTCGCACCCGTGCGCAGAGCTTTTGGTATAGTGCGCTTAGGCAATATGCACCTTGATCTCTCACCCATTGTGGTGCTGTTGCTAGCCAGCATTTTAAGGCAATTACTAGGATATTTATAAAGGAGGAGTAGCTATGCCATTAACGCCACAGGACATCAATAAGAAAGAATTCAAACGCACTATGAGAGGGTACCACACCGAGGAAGTCGACGACTTCTTAGACCAAGTCACCCGTGACTACGAAGGCAGTCTGCGTGAGCTGTCCGCGACGCGTGAGCAAGTTGTCAAACTAGAGGACAAACTAACGCACTACTACAAGTTAGAGCAGACTTTGCATGGCGCGCTCATTGTCGCACAAGAAACGGCTGAAGAAGTAAAGAATTCTGCGCGCAAGGAAGCCCAACTGCTCGTCAAGGAGGCCGAAGTTCGGGCGGAAAAGATAGTGGAAGATGCCATTGCCACGGCCCGCAAGATGGCAGGCGAGTACCAAGAAGTACAAAAACAAGCGGAGATCTTTCGGGGACGCTTGCGAGCCCTGCTGCAAGCGCAGCTAGAAATGATCAGCTCGAGCGACTGGGACAAACTGAGCCAATAACGTGCGTGTCCTAGGCATTCTGGGCGGAATGGGTCCACAGGCTACCATAGACCTTTACCAGAAGGTGCTCAACTACACTCCAGCCACCAGAGATCAAGATCACTTGCAGGTCTTGATCTGGTCTGATCCGCACATTCCTGATCGTACCGCCGCCATACTATACGGGGGGATGGATCCCTCCTATGCTTTGTGCGCAGGGGCCGCGAAGTTGGTAAGCGGGGGTGCGGAGTGCATCGGCATACCCTGCAACACGGCGCACTACTACCTTGCCGCGGTCAGGCGAGCTGCACAAGGAGTCCCGGTACTGGATATGATCGAGCTAACGGCAAAGGCCGCGAGAGATTGTCTGGGCACGGGCGCGAGAGTGGCTATTGCTGCGACACAAGCCACTCTCGCTACGAGACTGTACGACAGCGCTTTGGCATCTGTGGGGCTTGTGCCGATGGTTCCTTCCCCCCCGGAGCAGGTGATTATCGATGACCTCATTTTTGGGCCGAGCGGCGTCAAGGCCGGGTTTGTGGACGCGAATAACTGCAGGCGTTTCCAAGAGCTGTGTGTGCGGTTGTTCTCCTCCGGGGCGGAGGGGATAATTGCCGCTTGCACTGAACTTCCCTTGCTGGCGGGCTCGCCCTCCACAATGTTGCCTATTATTGACCCGACGTCAATCTTAGCGCAAGCGTTGGTCAGTTTCGGGTTAAAGGACTAGTGGCCTATTAGATTGTGTGGCTGTGCAGATGAAGTTAAAGTAAACGGCAAGCCAGTTCAGTTCAACACAGGGGTGAGATTCGATGGATCAGGCAATTGCGACAACATTAATAATCTTCTTTGCCACCATCGCTTTACTAGTTTTTGAGATTGTTCGCCTTGACGTTGCCGCGTTGCTTTGCCTATTAGCCCTCGGCTGGAGCGGCGTAATATCACCACAAGATGCTTTTTCTGGCTTTTCCAGCAGCGCAGTCATCACCATTATTGCCGTGATGATTCTCGGTTACGGCACGGCTAAAACGGGGTTGATGGATCGCTACTCAAAGTCGGTGCTGGACAAAGTCGGGGCAAACCGATCACGACTGGTGCCTGTAATTTCATTTATGGCGGGGTTGCTCTCAGCCTTTGTACAGAATGTCGGTGTAGCCGCCATTTTTCTTCCAGGCGTCAAAAATCTGTCTAAGCGGAGCAAAATACCGGCTTCGGACTTAGTAATGCCGATTGGGTTTGCTACTATTTTGGGAGGAACTATCAGCATGGTCGGCTCAGGCTCACTGATCGTGGCCAACGACCTGCTGCGCGGTGCAGATTTAGCTGCTTACCGCCTTTTTGATGTTGCTCCTGTCGGGATGGCCCTGTTGTTTTCGGGCATTGCATATTTCTATTTCCTCGGTCCTAGGATCTTGCCTAAACGGGACGGGCAACTTCCGTTTGTTTCCGAGCAGGAAAAACTGATCACAGCGTTAAACTTACCCAACCAGATTTGGCTTTACACGATCCCCTCCAGCAGCCCAATTATTGGGAAAACTACAGAGCAATCCGGAATTTGGGGTGATTACGATCTTCATATTCTCGGGGTGTCCCATGGCAGGGAATTGCAGTACGCACCATGGAGGGAGGCTAATTTCCAAGCCGGGCAGGAGCTGGCGGTTTTAGGCAGGGAAGAAGCGGTGCTAAAGTTTGCGGCCCACTACAAGCTGATGCGGCTGGAAAAGGACCATCATTTCATTGCCTTAAATGATCCTGAACAGGCCGGGTTTGCCGAGGTCATTGTGCCGCATCGGTCAGAGCTACTCGGTCAGACTATTCGCCAGTATAGTTTTCGCAAACGCTACGCGGTTGAACCCGTAATTCTGTTCAGCAGGGGAGAGGAGTTCAGAGGCGATTTTTCTGACCACCAGATCGTCCCCGGCGACACTTTTATCGTGCACGGCCTGTGGGAGCGCATTAGCGGACTAAAAAGTGACCCTAATTTTGTCGTTACTACCTCTTTTGACGCTCAACACAAGAACCAGTCGAAAACTATTGGTGCCGCAGTATCATTTCTCAGCGCTATCTTCTTGGCCTTTGCTGGTGCTTCTATCGCTTTGTCGTTTTTGACCGGCGCCCTTGCCATGGTTTTGCTCCGGGTAATCACTATGGAGGAAGCATATCGGTCTGTCGAGTGGAGGGTGATCTTTTTGCTGGCCGGGTTGATTCCGCTGGGCGTGGCGATGCAACAAACCGGCGCCGCGGCCTATCTGGCGGACATCTTTATGCAACTATTTAGGGGCAGCCATTCTTTGTTTTTGCTGGTTGCCGTCGCAGCCCTAGCTACTTTGCTATCGCTCTTTATCTCTAACGTTGGCGCAGTCGTGGTTTTAACGCCGCTGGTGATCAACATAGCTCTATTCAGTGGACTCGACCCGCGACCGTTGGTGCTGCTGGCCGCAGTCTGTGCCCTTAATTCTTTTGTACTGCCTACCCATCAGGTCAACGCTTTACTGATGACGGCAGGGGGTTATCGCAACAGCGATTATCTTAAAGCCGGCAGCGGCATGACTATAATTTTTATTGTGGTGGCGGTCGTTATGTTTTACGCGTTTTACTTCTAGATAAAAGCAAGCTTAAGGGAGGGTTCTAAATGCTGTTGAAACATTTTTTCCT
>DBBC01000115.1:13293-16050 GCA_002292025.1 Firmicutes bacterium UBA994 | reverse complement strand
TCAGATTATAGCAGCAATGGGCCGGCTGCTCTCGTCCGGAGTAGTGGCGGAACCGGCCGCAGCCGCCAGCGTCGCCGCATTGTCTGGGCTGGGGTCTATTGCTGGTAGGACGGTAGCTTGTGTGATCACCGGGGGGAATGTGTCCGGGACGCTCTTGGCCCGGGCGGCGGGGGAACTTTCCGAACAAAATTGAAGCCTTCTCGGCAAAGGAGTTTCGTTTGGCGTGGCGAATATCAGCGGTGCCAAGTGCTGATCGCGATGCGCCAAACGCTGCGTCCACTACAAACAAAAGGAGGAGACAACCATGCTAAGACGCGCTCTGCTGGGGTCGTTACTTGTCGCGGTCGTGGTGGGTTCAGTTGCGTGCGCTCCGGTAGGGCGTTTTACTCTGTGGCGCAATCGGATGCAGTTTAATACAGAAGCGTTTATGAACACCGTACGAGCGGGTAGCCTAGAGCATGTCAAGATGTATCTTGAGGCGGGCATGCGTACAGATGTCACGGATGAAAATGGTTATACGCCTATCATTGTGGCCGCAGAGGCCAACCAGCCCGAGATCGTAGACTACTTTCTCTCGCTGGGGGTGCCGGTGGACCAGCGCAGCACGGATGGTTGGACCGCTCTCCATCTTGCAGCGGTTCATGGCAATGCCGAGATGGTGAAACTATTGCTTGAGCGCGGCGCTGACATCAATGCCATACACAATCACGGGTCAACGCCCCTGATGTTATCAATGCTAACTGCCACTTATGACGCAGTTATGGCACTGGTTGATGGGGGAGCGGAGCTGGACCTTGCCCTGCCGAATGGAGCGACCCCCTTGATTATCGCGGCTCAAATCGGGGAAGTGACACATGTTAGTGCGGCGGAGGTTCTCTTACAGCGCGGCGCCAATATCGAAGCAGCTATGGAGGGCGGATATACGGCTCTGATGATCGCAGTACGAGAAAACCGCTTTGATATGCTCAGCATGCTACTTGAACAGGGTGCAGACCCTAATGCCAAGAACGCAGAAGGAGCAACCCCTCTCGTCATGGCTGTGCTCGACGCGCGAGTAGCCATGGTCGGGCTTATGTGTACCTTTGGCGCAGATGTCAACACAACCCACAAAGGAGCCACAGTTCTCACCATAGCGAGAGGACTAGGCCAACACATAATCGCGGACATCCTCATTAGCCATGGGGCGCGCTAGGTTGTGTAAGCACAGCGCCTGTGGTACAATGACGTTCAGAATGCGGGTGTAGCTCAATGGCAGAGCACCAGCTTCCCAAGCTGGCTACGAGGGTTCGATTCCCTTCACCCGCTCCACTGACATCAAGGCTCATTTCGCCGCAGCAGGGGATGTTCTGCCCCTGATGAATGTGCGTAGGATTGATACCTTTACGGATTACGCGAGGTGATGAGGTTGCAGTGGTGGACACACAGGAGAAAACTAATAGCCTCTGGTTTTGCTCTTTTGTCGTGTGCGCTGATATTTACGGGTTATTGGGTGTTAAAATCATGGGAAGTTCGCTTAGACGGCGTAACTTTAGGTGTAGTTAGAGACAAACAAGAAATAGTCAGGCGCTTAGAGGCGCGAGCAGAAGAGCTGCGGCAGGTTAGCGGCACAGAGGTGGGCCCTGCCAGCCCAGTAGAATATCGACGGCGGTTTACACTTAGCCGTGCCACGGCCGACGCGGTATGGGCAGAGCTCGATCCCCTGCTCGAGTTTGGTTTGAAGGCAGCAACGATTAATGTAAACGGGCAAGAGGTAGTCGCACTGGCGACGCACGCAGAAGCCGAAGCCTTACTCGCGACCCTAAAGAGTCGTTTTGTTAATCAGGACAACAATAGAACTGTAGAATCAGTACGCTTTCGGCAGGACGTCAGAGTCAGCGCAGAGTATCGCAAACTAGATGAACTGGTCAGCAAGGAAGATGGCGTGAACGTACTGCTGTTCGGGCGTGAGCGTCGCCTCACACATACGGTTGCGCGCGGTGAGTCTTTCTGGAGCATCGCGCGTTTGCATAGTTTGCGCACTAGCGTACTGCAGGCAGCCAATCCTGACGTCGTGCCGGAGAGGCTGCGCGTCGGAGCCGCCCTTGACCTAGTAGTGGCGGAGCCGTTTCTGCAGGTGGAAGTTACAGAAAGGGTTACCTTTAACAGGCCGATCCCCTTCCAGACTACCTACGTTATGGACCATGCGTTGTGGAGTTGGGAGAGGCGCGTGCGCACAGCGGGACGCAGTGGTTCGCAGCAGGTTACAGCTCGCATGACCACGGTCAACGGCACAGAAGTGAGCCGTGAGATATTGTCCACTGAGGTTTTGTCTACCCCCACTACTCAGGTGGTGGCACGGGGGACAAAGGGTGCCCCAACACTTAGTACGGGTGCTTTTCGTTGGCCGACCACCGGACGCATCACGTCCCCCTTTGGGGCCCGTTGGGGCGGCTTTCATACCGGTGTAGATATTGGCGCACCTATGGGCACGCCCATTACGGCTGCGGACAGAGGCATGGTGTCCTTTGCCGGACGAAACGGGGGATACGGATTGATGGTGCGCATCGAGCACGGCAATGGCTATGCCACTGTGTACGCACATGCGTCGCGGATTCTGGTGGCGGTCAACGAGCAAGTGGAGAAGGGCCAAGTTATAGCTTTCGTCGGCAATACAGGGCAAAGCTTTGGTCCCCACCTGCATTTTGAAATTATTTCTCACGGTAGGCACCTAGATCCTTTGCGATTCTTTAGATGAATTTGCCGTAATTTCTGTCCCTA
>DBBC01000115.1:0-12937 GCA_002292025.1 Firmicutes bacterium UBA994 | reverse complement strand
AAATTCATTAGATGAACTTGCGTTGGGACCGCGCCTGCGCTAACGAATATCGATTATGTAAAGATGTAACAGGGGGGTGGGGCCGTGCATCCCAAGATCCTCGTCGTAGAAGATGAAAAGACTATTGCCGAGCTGATAAAATTCAATCTCGAGAAAGAGAGTTACAGCGTAAGCTTGGCCTCTAACGGCCAAGAAGCCTTGAGCATGGTGATTGGCCACATGCCTGATCTCATCATCCTCGACGTTATGCTGCCTAAGCTTGACGGATTTCAGGTGTGCCGGGAACTCCGCCGTACCACCAACACCCCTATCCTGATGCTCACCGCTAAAGGGGCGGAAAGCGACAAAGTAAAGGGCCTTGCTCTCGGTGCCGACGACTATATCACTAAACCCTTCAGCCCGCGTGAGCTAGTGGCTCGCGTCAAAGCACACCTGCGGCGCAGCGGAATGCTCTCTGCGACAGAGGAACGAGAGACCTCCGCCTTGGTCGCCGACGGGTTGATTATCGACCTTATTAAATATGAGGTACGTAAAGGCAACACCCCCATCGACCTCACGGTGCGCGAGTTTGAGCTCCTAAAGTACTTGGCTTTGCACCGCGGTCGCGTATTTGACAGAGAACACCTGCTAAAGGAAGTGTGGGGGTACGATTATTTCGGCGACGGACGCACCGTGGATGTGACGGTTCGCCGTCTGCGCGAGAAAATAGAAGATGACCCCATTGCGGCTAACGCCAAATATGTCCTCACCCGCCGCGGTGTCGGATACTACTTCCGCGAGGTCTGAGATGTTGCAGAGCATAAAATGGAGGCTTATACTTCTCTACACCCTCCTGATTGTTGTCGCTATGCAGTTTGTCAGCTTTTTTCTCATACGTAGCATTGAGGCTTTTTACTTGGAGCGGGCGCGCACAGAAATGCGCACGCGTGGCGCGCACGTGGTGAAAGTCCTAGATATTGAAATGCGGCGCGGGCCCTATAGCCAAGACTTAGCCGAGACGCTGCTCAGCCACTTACGCGCTCGGCAAGAAGACGCTATTATCCTGCTGGTCAGCCCCGCAGGACAAGTAGCGGCAACTTCGCTTAACCCTACGGCGGAAAGGCTGCGGGGTTCGTTTCTGCAGAGCCCGGATTACCCTGCAATTGTGGAGTTTTTTGCCACCGACGAACCACAAGAAGCGCGCTGGGAAGACATTAATGGGCGTAGGTTCTACACCTTAGCGCTCCCACTCTCCGGCATGCTTATACAGGGCACGGCGCGTGAGGAGATAGCCTTGGTCTATGTGCGTGAGCCGCTAGACGAAACTTATATTGTCCTGCAGGAAGTGCAGGACAGGCTTTTTAATGCTACGTTACTGGCTATTGGCGTGACCTTGCTGCTGGGTACTCTCGCCGCTCAGACCATCACCCGGCCCCTGCAAGAAGTTACTAATAAGGCCACACGCCTTGCGGCAGGGAACTTTGACATGGAAGTAACCGTCAAGTCGGGGGACGAAATAGGCAAATTGGCGCAAGTGTTTAACTACCTTGCCGCAGAGCTGCGCAAAACCATGACCGAACTTAAGAACGACAAAACTAAACTAGAAGCCATTCTCACCCAGATGACCAATGGTGTAATCGCCCTTGACATGCGTGGCCACATCATCCACGCTAACACCCGCGCGCGCGATATGTTGGGCATTACACCGCAGACATCTGCTGCGGACATCCTCGAGGCACTTAATCTCGGGGAGATAGCGCGGTTGCTGCAAGGCAGCGGACCTAAAGTCGCCGAGACGGCATTAACCTCGCCGTACGCAATTTCGGTGCGCGCCTATGCCGCTCCCTTCCATTCCGCCGACGGGCAGGTATCAGGAGGGATAATTGTACTGCAAGACATTACCGAGGAGGCGCGGCTGGAGCAAATGCGACGTGAGTTTGTCGCTGACGTTTCCCATGAGCTAAAGACACCGCTTACTACCATTAAAGGTTATGCTGAAACCCTGCTCAGCGGTGCTTTAGAGACAAAAGATGTGGCGGCTGGCTTCCTCTCCACCATTTCCGAAGAAGCGGACCGCATGGACAGGCTGATTAAGGACCTCTTGACGCTTTCCGCGCTCGACGTCCAGCAAGCTACGTTGACTTTGCGACCTACCTTGCTGGACGAACTCATCCTCGACGTCGCCGATAAACTTGCCTTCTCGGCGCAAAAGCGCAACCTCAGATTTCGTACCGATTTTCCGGAAGAGGTGCCCATGGTGCTAGCTAACGCCGATAAACTAGAACAGGTATTAGTCAATATCATGTCTAATGCCATTAAGTACACCCACGAAGGCAGTGACATAACGGTGTCGCTTAAACCGACTGGCGAAATGGTACGGGTCGGCATTAAAGATCAAGGCCCCGGCATACCGGAAGAGGACCAAGCGCGCATCTTTGAACGCTTCTATCGCGTAGACAAAGCGCGGGCTAGGGAATTAGGGGGCACGGGTCTCGGGCTGGCCATTGCCAAGCAGATAGTAGAGGCCCATGGCGGGCGGGTTGGTTTAGAAAGCGCGCCCAATGAGGGTACCGAGATTTACTTTTTCTTACCGCGGCGCATGCCGGGCAAGGAACAGGTGTCTTAGCGTGAGAGAGAGACTCAAGTCTTTAACGCTGGCGATGCTGGTATTAGCAAGTGTTACCATGAGCAGCCAAGTCTGGCTCGGCCATTATCGTGTGCCCACACCCGCACCGTTGCGCGAGCTAGTCACGCCCCCGGCCCCCTTGGCGGTAGTCGCTCCGGTAGCAATCTACGCCCACGACACTGTGCGTACCCGCGCCTTTAGCCCCGGCGACCCTGTTTTTGACGCCACTTGGGGGCACTTGCAGACCATCCTCCGCGCGACAACAACGTCGGCAGTGCGGGACATCACGGCGGCTGAGTGGGAGCGGGCCTTGCGCGCCGGTAGCCTAGAGTACATCTTCAGTGGTTCCCTGCGGCTAACCGTATTGCTTGAGGCCATAGGAGTACCGGCAAGGAGCGGCATGCCTACTCAAAGCATGGACCGCCTAATGCTAAGCAGGCAGAGCAATCACTTATACCTCTTGGATACGCACGCAGAGAGATTTTTTGTGTGGGAGAACGCAGGCGTGGCGGCGGCAGGCACAACAGTGCGCGATGGGGTAGAGCGGCAGCTAGAGTGGGTGGCGTCACAGACGTCCGGTCAGAAAATGCGTCCGCTTGGCGCCCCTTGGCGTGCCCGCGCCGCTCTGTGGATACTTGTTCCGGACAGCCCAGGGTCGTGGCCGCAATTGTTGGTGAGTCACGAAAGGCAAACCAGCCCGGCACTTGCCAATAGGTTCTTTGCCGACATTTCCCTTGTCCGGCGTATAGGCGAGCGCGATGGGCGCGTGTCACTAACCGACGGCGTGCGACACGTTTACCTCCATGCCGACGGCACGGTGCAATATGTCTCCACCAGTTGGTTTGTGTCAACGGCAGACATGGCCGCGGAAGCCAAGGGTGCACTTGCCAGAGGACTAGGTTTTATAGCTCAATACGGGGGATTTACCGAGCACGTGCGCTTGCGTAGATCTGACGTTGACCCGGCCACACGGGAAGCCGTGGCCCAGGTACAATTTGAATTTCGCCCCTATGCCAAGCTTTTTATCGCGGACATAGCGCAGTTTGTCCCCTTGGTATCATGGAGGCCTCAACTCATTGTCGCTGTCAATGAACGTGAGGTTGCTTATTATTACCGCTCACTGTACAACCCTATTGTGGAAGGTGCATCCCCCACGAAGGTGATTAGTGCTGAAGATGCGCTGGGTGCGCTCGCACCAGACCTAGCGGCGGGCCAACGCATCACCAAGATGTATTTGGGATTCTATCAGCGCGACATTGACCATGTAACCGAGTTCCTGTATCCGGTGTGGGTGGTCGAACAGGGAGAAGAGCGGTTTTTGGTTAATGCTTTCACTGCGGATGTCATTGCCGGCCCCTCTGCCCGGATTACGTTGATTAGCGCCACCGACAGCCAAGCAACATGGGATATCGGCGTGCCCCATGCCCTCAGCCAGTATGCGGAGTTTAGGCTGGAATATCGCCGTGACGGGAAAGTAGTTTACCGCGATCAGTGGCTAAGCCCCGGTGGTCCCGGCTATGCCATGACCCGTACCACCGGCGGCTTGAGTCCGTCTACATCGTACACCGTGTATTTCTTTGCGCGGCGCGGGGATGCTTGGCGCGTTGTTGATGGAATAGGGCGCCGCGTCGCCACTAAAGCGCGATAACGAAAGGAGCTAAGAGCTGTGGATTGGCCGCGCGCAAAGACTATCCTCATCGGCGCATTTCTTGTCCTTAACGTTGCGCTGGTAGTGCATCTTTATTTGTGGCCGCAGTTTGACCCGTCTGTCCGCCCGCTCAGACCGGCGGCTATCAAGCAATTGTTGGAGGCGCAAGGCATACAAGTAGAGGTGACTATGCCGCGCCGCAGCCCCACCTCGCCCTTTGCGCGCTTCGCTGGCCCGGTACACTCCGACCGCGAAATTACGACGATAGCGCGTCGTTTGTTGGGTTCAGGCGCGGCACGCGTGTCATTGGACCGTTTGCTTAACGCGGAAGCTGTTGTCAGCTATCGCGATGACGGGCAGCTCCTAATAGTGTCCGCGCGCGGGCTCATCTCCTACGAGAACCAAGGAGCAGGGGGAGGAGCCCCCACTTTTAGTGCGGAGGAAGCAGCCAGCAAGGCAGCCGCCTTCGTGCGCGAGCGCGTTGGCGCGGCCGATTTTGTCTTTACAGGCGCCACACCGCTTGACCTTGGCAGATATCGCGTAGACTACGTGCAAAGATTTCGCGATTCTTTTGTGTTCCCCGGCTATATCAGACTGGTCGTTACATCCGAGGGAGTAGTGTCCATGTCGATGTATCGCTTGCGGGTGACCTTGGAAACGGGTTCCGCCAGAAATATCCTGTCAGCGCATGAGGCCGTGCTCGTTTTGGCCAATCATCGTCAGAATGCCGGTGAGGTGGGAAACTTAGTAGTGCAGGCTGTCGACTTTGGTTTCCACAGTCCTATCTATGACACCGCAGACCCTACTTGGCGCGGTTTCCCCGTATGGCGCATGCGCACTTCGCGCGGCGAGTTTTTTATCAACGCCCATTCCGGCGTGCTGGAAGCCCAGTAAGGCGGGTTGACGCCTAGGAGTGAGCGTGCTACAATTTTTTTGCGTTAAAGCTATCACGGGGGATTGGTCTAACGGTAGGACGACTGACTCTGGATCAGTTTGTGGAGGTTCAAATCCTTCATCCCCTGCCATATCACGCGGCGCGTTAGTCTAGTGGTCAGGACGCCGCCCTCTCAAGGCGGAATCACGGGTTCGAGTCCCGTACGCGCTACCATGAAACAAAAGCGAAGCAAAAGGGACGGAGCCTTTTGCTTCAGTTTTTTTGCACTTTTTTCACGCTTTTTGTCGCAATGCGCGGCAAAGCGGAGTTATAATAAAGGCAAGCAAAGAAGGGGGCAATCACATGAGTGAATACTACGAGTTTCAACCGCCGCGTTACTCGCGCCGCCGTCCTTCTCTGGCGGCGATAGCGGTGATAAGCGTGCTGTCGGCTTTGTTAGGCGCGGTAATGGGAGCATATATTGGCCCGACTTTCTTGTATGGCAGGCTTATCCCCCACCCATCGCA
This sequence comes from Firmicutes bacterium UBA994, assembly GCA_002292025.1. Lineage (GTDB taxonomy): Bacteria > Bacillota > UBA994 > UBA994 > UBA994 > UBA994. The sequence goes on along the minus strand of DBBC01000115.1, from coordinate 7,283 downwards.
GGCGCTTGGCCCTAATCTCACACAGCCTAGTCTGACCGGCGCTAATCCTTTAACCGAGCAGATTGCTGCCGGAGCGGTAACTCAGGTTGCGCACAGGGTCGGTCCCACCGTCGTGGGTGTAGTCAACCGCTCGCGCGTACAGGGTTTTTTTGGCTTACAACAACAGCAAAGCACAGGCAGCGGCATCATCTTTGACCCCACCGGCCTTATCGTCACCAATCAGCACGTGATAAGCGGCGCTGCCGAGATATCCGTGGTGCTCTTTGATAACGTACAAGTGCCGGCGCGGCTAGTGGGACAAGACGAACGCACAGATCTGGCCGTGCTCAGAATTGACGTCGCTAGCTTGCCCGCCACGCATAGGCCTCTCCCCGTGGCAGAGTTTGGCGATTCTGATCAGCTCATTGTCGGAGAACTGGCCGTGGCCATAGGCAACCCGCTCGGGCTGGAGTTTCAGCGCACCGTGACGGCCGGGATTATTAGCGCGGTGGAGCGCACATTGACCATGGACGACGTCACTTTCCGCGTGATTCAGACCGACGCCGCCATTAACTCGGGCAATTCTGGCGGGGCGCTGGCCAACTCGCGCGGGAAAATCATCGGCATTAACCAAGCCAAAATCGTCGCCGGCGGCGTCGAAGGCATGGGGTTCGCCATCCCCATCAACGTAGCCCGTCCCATCATCACCGCACTCGTCGAACAAGGCCGTGTCATACGCCCGTGGATGGGCATCCGCGGCACCACAGTAACGCCGGCGATGGCGGCGCAGCGGGGGTTGGCTGTCAACGCGGGTGTCTTTGTTGAAGTCGTGCCTGACAGTCCGGCCGCACGCGCAGGCCTACGCCTTGGCGACATCATCGTAAAATACAACGGCGAGGAACTTAAAAACTTTGAGCAACTGCGTGAACTCATAGCCGCGAGTGGCGTCAACGCAACGGCTGAGCTCGTTGTACGTCGCGGCAACGCCACTCTTACCGTGCGCGTACGACTTGAAGCTGCTCCTTAGCCGAGCGGCGCAAAACGCGCGGTAAAAAATCTTAGAACAGGAGCTTCGTAGACAAAACGCAAGCCCCGAGCTGTTTCCCGCTCTTGGTACAGGTCAATAACCGACTCCGCTACTACGTCAAGGTGCGAGTAGGTGTAAACGCGGCGCGGGATGGTCAAGCGCACCAGTTCGAGTTTCGGGAAGTGATGGTGCCCCTCTTTGTTGCGCCCAGCCGATACAATGCCCCGCTCCATGCTCCTAACGCCCGACTTAAGATACAATTGGGCTGCTAAGGTCTGGGCCGGGAACTGCTCTTGGGGAATATGCGGGTAGAATCTGCGCGCGTCGAGGAAAATGGCGTGACCGCCGATAGGCTTGACAATGGGGATTCCTGCCGCGTCGAGCTTTTCTCCGAGGTAGCGCACTTGTGCTAGGCGGTGAGAGATATAGTTATAGTCAACGGACTCATAGAGCCCGCGGGCCATGGCTTCCATATCGCGCCCAGCCAACCCGCCATAGGAAGGCATACCTTCGTAGACAACGACCAGAGCGGTAGACTGCTGGTAAAGCTCGTCGTCGTTAAGCGCCAAGAAACCGCCGATATTTACGATGCCGTCCTTCTTGCCCGACATGGTGCAGCCGTCGGCATAGCTAAAGGTCTCACGCAAAATCTCGCGGATCGTCCTATCGGCATAGCCTGCCTCGCGTTCCTTAATAAAGCAAGCGTTTTCCACGCAGCGCGTGGCATCCATCATCACCTTAATGCCATGGCTCTGCGCCAGATCGTAAACTGCGCGCATATTGGCCATCGACACCGGCTGTCCGCCTGCTAAATTCACGGTGATGGCTAAGCATATGTAGGGAATCCGCGCGCTCCCCACTTCGTCAATCAGCGCCTGCAACTTGTTGAGGTCGACGTTGCCCTTAAATGGCACCTCCAGCGTAGAGTCGTGGGCCTCGTCGATAATAATATCCCTAAACGTGGCGCCATTAAGCTCCTGGTGCGCGCGTGTCGTGGTGAAGTACATGTTGCCGGGCACGAAGTGGCCCGGCTTAATCATGATCTGCGACAGGATGTTCTCCGCGCCGCGTCCTTGATGGGTCGGCAGCACATGCTTAAATCCGAACAAGTCTTGCACCGCGCGCTGCAGGTTCTTAAAGTTTTTGGAGCCTGCATAGGCCTCGTCGCCTAACATCATCCCCGCCCATTGGTTGTCACTCATGGCGTTAGTGCCGGAATCCGTTAATAAGTCTATGTAGACGTCGTCTGAATCCAGCAAAAACGTATTGTAGCCCGCCCGCTTAATCGCTTCTTCGCGTTGAGCGCGGGTCGTGACGGCGATAGGCTCCACCATTTTGATCTTATAGGGCTCAGCCATGTACTTCTTTTCCATTACACTACCTCCAACATTACTTTCTTCAGGATCAACACACCTATTATGCCATAGCCAAGATGTTTTTCAAGCCAAAGAAATCGCCGCCACAGCGCGCGGCGGCGAAGCTGCAAGTCGGACTTAGTTACTCTTTTTGTGCAAAGCTTTGTACAACACTATCCACTAATCCACCCACATAGTCGACAGCGGTGCGAATGGCGGCCGCGTCGGTCATCTCAACTCCTGCCATGCGGGCCAGCTCTACCGGCGGTTTTATGCCACCGAGCTTGAGCACCTCCAGCCACTTGTCTACTACGGGCTGGCCCTGCTCCTTAATGGCCTTGGCCACAGCCGTGCCGATTGTCAAGCCAGCTGAGTAACTATATGGGTAAAGGCCCATATAGAAATGCGGCTGGCGCATCCAGGTAAGCCGCGCGCCCTCGTCAATCGTCACTTCGCCGCCCCAGAACTCGTCTAGGATTTCCCCTTGCACGCGGCTAAGCACGTTGGCGGTTATCGGCTGTCCCTTTTCCGCCAGCACGTAGGTACGCCGTTGCAACTCGCCTTCAATCAAGTGCCGAACGAAATTGTGGTGATAAGTCATCAACAGCTGCATCGCCAGCCACCTGTGCAGGCGCGGGTCGCTCGACTGTGCGGCAATATAGTTGCCGACCAGAAGCTCATTAATAATCGAGGGTGCCTCCGTAAAGAACACCGAACCGCGCACATTAGACAGCCGCTGGTATCGCATGGCCAGTACCCCATGCCCGGCGTGACCAATTTCATGCGCTAAGATCAGAGCCCCGCGCATATTGTCAGTCCACGTGACCAGAATATAGGGATGCGCATCCGGTACGCCATAGCAGAATGCGCCCGTCGATTTGCCGACGTTATCGGCGAGGTCAACCCACCGATTCTTTAAGCTGTCCGCGACGATGGCAGTATATTCGGTGCCCAACACCGCCAAGCCCTTTGCGATGACGTCAGCGGCGGCAGAAAAAGTCGTAGCGGGGCTGAAGTCTGGGTCCAGCGGCGCTTCAATGTCGCAATACAGCATTTCCTTGAGCCCTAAAAGCTGTTTACGCAGCCTTGCGTAGCGGCGCATATGCGGGGCGATTTCTTTTAGAATTACGTCGTGCAACATATGGTAGCTAGTCAGGTCCACCTCTTGCTGATGCAGGAGCATATGTGTAGCCGACGCGTAACCGCGCAGTTTAGCCATGACCACATGTTTTTTTACTTCCGTGCCCCAGGTGGTTCCGTACGTGTTCTGATAATTCTTAAGGCCTGCAGTAAACGACGCCCAAGCATTGCGCCTCAGCGTAAAATCGGGCGATTTTTCGTAAGTTTCCTCGTAAAGTGAGAACGACATGGGGTGAGTTTTGCCCTCACTGTCCAGAATGTCCGCAAAAGCCATGTCTGCTGCCTTGGAGCGCGTATACACCGAGTAAGGCGCCTGCAAAATCTCGCCTAATGCCGCTATGGAGCGCTCCGCTTCAAGGCCTAAAATATGGGGTTTATCATCGATCATGCGCTGCACCGTGCGTGCAAAGCTCCGCAGTGCCTCGGACTCCTCGAGGTAACGCTCTAGCGTTCCCGGTGGCAGTTCCAAAGCCTCCGAGCGAATAAAAGCCATGGCTGCTTGTGCTTCAGCCCCCAGAGATTGCGCCCTGCCCATACTCGCCTGGTTAGCCGCGTCCGTGCCGTCGCCCGATAGCGCAAGCGAAGCGTAGGCCATTACGCGGCTGAGGCGCTTCTGCAGCTTTTCGGCCGTTTCTAAGCAGTCGGCGAGGGCGCTTGAGCTTTCCGACAACCTCCCCTTGAACTGCGCGATCAGGGGTAGGTCACGCGCAAGCGCAGCCAACGCTGCTTCCCAGTCCTCTTTACTCGCAAAAATATCGCCAAGGTTCCATGTAAGCTCTGCGGGCACCTCAGCCCTAGTTAGGCGTTTTTTCACGTGTAACCCTCCATTTCGATCCAGCGGGCATGCGCCTTAAGCTCACCTTGTGCGATGGCTTGCAGTCGCAGTCGCTTGGTGTCTATTTTCTTCTTCTCTTCCTTCGCCGCTTACCGCTGTTTCCCTTCTGCTAGCGAAAGAAGTTTCTTGCGCGCGTATCTGGTAAGCGAGGGGAGAAACAGGTAAAATACAAGAGATACAGCGAGAAACATGGGAGGTATGCTTGTGAAAAAAGTACTCATCACCGGTGCGCTAGGGCAGATTGGCACCGAACTGGTAGTCGCCATGCGCCGGACTTACGGCACCGCCAACATCATCGCCAGTGATATCCAGCCGTCCCCGCCAGCCGGAGCTCTGGCGGAGGGCCCCTACGCCGTCGTCGATGTTACCGCGCCGGAGAAAATCGCCGCTGTCGTACAACGGTACGGCATTAACCAAATCATCCACCTTGCCGCTATCTTGTCCGCTACCGGTGAAGCCAAGCCTAAGCTGGCATGGGATGTAAATATGTGCGGGCTCTTTAATGTGCTAGAAGTTGCGCGTGAAGCAAAAGCCGCCGTATTTACCCCGAGCTCTATCGCCGCTTTTGGTCCCGGCACTCCCCCCGACAGGACACCGCAAGACACAATACAGCGTCCCACCACCATGTACGGAGTCACCAAAGTAGGCGGCGAGCTCCTGTGCGACTACTATTTCCTTAAGCACGGCGTAGATACGCGTGGCGTACGCTTCCCCGGCCTAATCTCTTACGCCGCACTTCCGGGCGGCGGCACCACCGACTACGCAGTACATATCTACTACGAAGCGCTAAAGCACAAGACCTATACCTCCTATATCGGCAAAGGGACCTTCATGGATATGATGTATATGCCGGATGCCTTAGACGCCATTACGCAGCTGATGGAGGCTGACCCCGACCGACTTGTCCACCGCAACGCCTTTAATGTCACCGCCATGAGCTTTGATCCTGAGATATTAGCGGCGTCCATCCGCAAATATATTCCCGAGTTTGCGCTTACGTATAACGTCGACCCAGTCCGGCAGGGGATTGCCAATTCCTGGCCCAATTCGCTTGATGACACTGCGGCGCGCGAAGAGTGGGGCTGGAACCCAAGGTATGACCTTGACGCCATGACTGTGGATATGCTGGCGCAGCTTAAGCGCAAGCTAGGCCTATGAAGCAAAAAGCTCCGTCCCTTTTGCTTCCGTCCCTTTTGCTTCGCGACGTTCAGGAAGCCTCAGTCAGGATCAGTGGCAAGATCCATCATACGCCGCTCCTGTATTCAACAACACTGAGTAAGCTGTCGGGCAATGACATTTACTTAAAGTGCGAAAATCTACAGAAGACAGGTTCGTTTAAGGCGCGGGGCGCACTTAATGCGGTGGCGCTGCTTACGCCTAATGAGCGTGCGCAAGGCGTGGTGACAGGTTCATCCGGCAATCATGGGCAGGCATTAGCTTACGCTGCGCGGGAGTTTGGCGTTAGGGCTGTTGTAGTGATGCCAGAGGACGCCAGTCTTGCTAAGCGGCAGGCCTGCGAAGCCTATGGCGGCACCATCTTATTGTGTGGAACCACGGCCGAAGCACGCTTAGCCAAAGCCGCGGAGCTAGTCGCCAACGAGGGATATGTGTTAGTGCACCCCTTTGATGACCCCGGTATTATAGCCGGGCAGGGCACGCTTAGCCTAGAAGTGGTAGCTGACCTGCCCGATGTCGACTGCATTGTCGCTCCTGTCGGCGGCGGCGGGCTGCTGGGAGGCGTAAGTTTAGCTATGAAAGAAAGCAACCCGCGCGTGCGAGTAATTGGCGTGGAGCCTAGCGTTGGGGCGCGCCTGCGGCACTCTTGGCAACTAGGTACTGTGACAGAACTAGGCGATGATGCCTGGTCTCCCTCTGTTGCCGACGGTCTCCGCGCGCGGCGTCCCGGTAAGCTGCCCTATGCCTTGTCCCGCGCCTACGTCGACGATCTTGTCACCGTCACGGAAAGCGAAATTGCGGCAGCTCTCAGGCTGATACTGGAGCGCGTCAAACTGGTGGTAGAACCTTCCGGTGCCGTTAGCGTGGCCGCCGCCCTCGCCGGCCAACTCGGCTGTTCGGGCAAAAAGGTAGTCTGCGTCCTAAGCGGCGGCAACGTCGAGCTAGCCAAACTCGTCACATTAGGTGCGCTCTAGTTAGCTGCTCAGCCTAGGCTAGGCAATCTCTACTAGGCGAGCGCGAAGAGGGAAGTAGTAATCCACGCAGAACACGAAGGGACACGAATACAAACGACAAGAAAGCCTCTGTGGTCCTTAGTGTCCTTCGTGGATCGAATGCCGGGATGCTTGGCAGTTAGCTTAACAGGTCATTTACCACTACGCCGGCTGCAATAAGTCCGGCTACAGCCGGGACAAACGAGATGCTGCCCGGAACCTGACGCTTGTGGCGATAGTTGGCATCGCGCTTTAGGCAGACACAGTCGTGAGCGCAGTCGCTAGTGCCAATCTCTGGCGCTAGCGGCATTTCCTCCGAGTACACCACCTTCACCCCGTTCCTGATTCCTCTCTTGCCCAGTTCCTTGCGAACAACGCGCGCTAACGGGCAGATGCTGGTCTTAGAGATGTCGGTAACCCTAAAGCGAGTGGGGTCAAGTTTGTTGCCTGCCCCTAGACAAGAAACGACGGGGATGGATTGCGCTATGCAGTGCTCAATGATGGCCAGTTTGGCCGTTACTGTGTCGACTGCGTCTATGACATAGCTGACCTCGCTTGGCAAAATGTCCCGCGCCAGCTCGGCCGTCATAAAGTTCTTATGCGGCACCACCTGTGCACGCGGGTTAATTTCGTAAATACGGGCCGCCATTACCTCTACCTTGGCGCCTCCCAACGTAGACTCCAGCGCGTGCACTTGTCGGTTCACGTTTGTCAAACAGATGGCATCGTAGTCTACCAAGGAGAGCTTCCCCACACCAGCACGCGCCAAAGCCTCGGCC
>DBBC01000006.1 GCA_002292025.1 Firmicutes bacterium UBA994 | reverse complement strand
ATATACGGACTTTTTCCGCTAGTTCTTACGCGCGAAACGGCATCCCGAGCTTGGCGAGCAGTTCCTTCGCTTCCTCATCAGTTTTGGCTGTGGTCACGATGGTGATGTCCATGCCCTGCACCTGATCGACCTTGTCGTAGTCAATCTCGGGAAAAATAAGCTGCTCTTTGACGCCAAGGGTGTAGTTGCCGCGCCCATCAAAAGACTTAGGGGAAACGCCTCTAAAATCGCGCACGCGGGGCAGGTTGATGTTAATGAATTTATCGAGAAACTCATACATACGGGAGCCGCGCAATGTAACTTTCGCTCCGATGGCCATGCCTTCACGCAGCTTAAAGTTCGATATGCTCTGGCGCGCGCGCGTAATTATCGGCTTTTGTCCGGTAATCGCGGCTAGGTCTTTGGCCGCTGCGTCCAAGATTTTGCTATTGCTGATCGCCTTGCCTACACCCATATTTAGGACGACTTTTTCAAGCCGCGGGATCTGCATATCGTTCTCATAGCCGAATTTGGCCTTAAGGGCTGCCCGTACGTCACCTCGGTATTTCTCCTTTAACCTAGTCACAGTAGCCCTCCTCTCTACTTGTCGATGTTATCGCCACACTTTTTGCAGGCGCGAACGAACTTGCCGTCTGTCAGTGGCTGGTGTGATATCCGGGTGGGCTTCCTGCAGCTGCCGCAGACAACCATCACGTTAGAGCTATGTATAGGAGCCTCTTGCTTAATGATGCCACCCTGAGGCACGTCCCGCGTGGGCTTACGGTGGCGGCTCACGATATTGACGCCCTCCACTACCACACGTCCTTTGCTGGGCAGGCACTCTAGTACTTTGCCTTTTTTGCCCTCGTCCTTACCGGTGAGGACGATCACATGGTCGTTCTTACGAACATGGAGTTTCATGGATTGTAGCACCTCCTTGCCCTGCCTAGAGAACTTCCGGTGCGAGAGAAACTATCTTCATAAAGTTCTTCTCTCGTAGCTCACGGGCTACCGGTCCGAATATACGTGTTCCCCGAGGGTTGTTATTGTTGTCAATGATTACAGCGGCGTTGTCGTCAAACTTGATGTAAGAGCCGTCCACGCGACGAGCGTCTTTGGTGGTGCGGACCACAACGGCTTTCACTACTTCGCCTTTTTTTACAACTCCGCCGGGCGTTGCTTCTTTTACGCTGGCAATGATGATATCGCCAACGCCGGCATAGCGGCGCCTCGTTCCGCCGAGCACCTTAATTGTAAGGATTTCTTTGGCTCCGGAGTTGTCTGCAACTCGCAGTCGCGTTTCGTTTTGAATCACGGCGGTGACCTCCTATTCTGCCTTCTTTACAACCTCCACCACGCGCCAGCACTTGTCTTTGCTGAGCGGGCGGGTCTCCATAATGCGTACGATATCGCCTAAGCGTGCCTCGTCATTCTCATTATGCGCCTTGAACTTCTTGGTTTGCTTGACGATACGACCGTACAGTGGATGTGCCACCCTCGTCTCGATTGACACAACCACGGTTTTCTCCATCTTGTCACTGACGACTACGCCTTGCCGTACCTTGCGCAGGTTTCTCTCTTCCACGGTGAGCCCTCCTTTCTGACCCTAGCCGATGTTTCGTTCGCGTTCGTGCAAGATGGTCTTAACCCGAGCGATAGTCTTACGAACTTCTTTAATCCGCATGGGGTTTTCAAGTTGGCCGGTCGCGAGACGGAAACGAAGAGTAAATAACTCCTTTTTAAGGTCCTCTATTTTCTGCGCTAGTTCGACATCGTTCATATCACGCATGTCTTTAACCTTCACTGGCATCACCATCCACCTTCGCACGTGTCACAAACTTTGTTCTGATAGGGAGTTTGTGCCCTGCCAAGCGCAGCGCTTCGCGCGCCGTCACCTCGTCTACACCCGCGATTTCAAACATAATCCGTCCTGGCTTCACGACGGCAACCCAGTATTCCGGCGACCCTTTTCCCGCACCCATACGGGTCTCGGCTGGTTTTTGGGTGACAGACTTGTGGGGGAAGATGCGAATCCAGACTTGGCCGCCGCGCTTGATGTACCTAGTCATAGCCACGCGCGCCGCTTCAATTTGGCGGCTGGTGATCCAAGCGGCTTCCATTGCTTCCAGCCCGTACTCTCCATGCGCGATAAAGCCGCCACCCTTGGTGCGCCCTCTCATTTTCCCTCTGTGCATTTTGCGGTATTTTACCCTGCTGGGCATCAACATGGCTTACTTTCCTCCCTCCGCCGTCTTACTCGGCTTGGGTAGAATTTCCCCTTTGTAAATCCAAATCTTAATACCAATTTGACCATAGGCGGTATGGGCTGTGGCGACACCGTAATCGATGTCTGCCCTCAGGGTGTGCAAAGGAATGGTCCCCTCACGTGCCCATTCACGCCGAGCGATTTCGGCGCCGTTTAAGCGCCCGCCGATAGCTACCCTAATGCCCTTGGCCCCTAGGCGCATAGTGCGGCCCATAACCTGACGCATGGCACGGCGATAGGCAATGCGCTTTTCGATCTGAGCGGCTACATTCTCTGCCACCAACTGCGCGTTTAGTTCGGGGGTCTTAATCTCTATGATGTTTACATAGACTTGTTTCTTGGTGAGTATTTCGAGTGCTTTGCGCAACTCCTCCACGCCGGCACCGCCGCGGCCAATAACCATGCCCGGCTTCGCGGTGTGTATAAACACCCGCACGATGGCGCCTGTGCGCTGAATCACGACTTGGCCTACGCCTGAAGCAAAGAGCTTCTCTTTGATGTAACGGCGGACCTTGAAGTCCTCTAGGAGAAGGTCGGAGTAGTTCTTCTCTGCATACCATTTAGATTCCCAGTCCCTGATGATGCCAATACGCAACCCTTTGGGATGAACTTTTTGTCCCACCCGGCTCTCCCTCCTACCTTTCTTTTACTACCACGGTGATGTGGCACGAACGCTTCAGAATCTGATACATGCGCCCCTGCGCGCGTGGATGCCAGCGCTTAAGCGTGGGACCCGCGTCCACGTATGCTTCTGAGACAAACAACTTATCAGAGTCCAGCCGGTAGTTGTGCTCAGCGTTGGCTGCCGCCGATTTCATAACCTTGAGGATCACTTCGGCCGCCACCTTGGGCGTAAACTTGAGAATATTGGTAGCCTCCCCCACACTCTTGCCGCGGACGAGGTCAATGACAACCCGCGCTTTGCGCGGTGCGATGCGTACGTTGCGCGCAACCGCTTTCGCTTGCATGTCTATCTCCTCCTACTTTAATGCTGTGGTGCGTTCGGTATGGCCGCCGTGCCCGCGAAAAGTGCGCGTGGGGCTAAATTCTCCGAGTTTATGTCCTACCATTTCCTCGCTGATGTAGACCGGCACGTGTTTGCGGCCATCGTAAACTGCGATGGTATGGCCCACCATATCGGGGAAAATGGTGGATGCGCGAGACCACGTCTTAAGCACTTTCTTTTCGCCCTTAGTGTTCATCAACCGAATACGAGCGAGCAGTCTCTCCTGCACAAAGGGGCCTTTTTTTATGGAACGAGACATTTTTCGGCCTCCCTTCTCTAAGACTTACGGCGACGGACGATGTACTTGTCGCTGTGCTTATTCTTCTGACGCGTCTTGTGACCCAAGGTGGGTACTCCCCAAGGTGTGACCGGGCTCTTGCGGCCAATCGGGGCACGGCCCTCGCCACCGCCGTGAGGATGGTCTACCGGGTTCATCACCACACCGCGTACAGTTGGGCGACGTCTCAACCAGCGAGAACGGCCGGCCTTGCCGATAGAGATGTTCTCGTATTCTAGGTTGCCAACTTGCCCTATTGTAGCCTTGCAGTCAATGTGAACCAGACGATCTTCGCTGGAAGGCAGCCTCACTAAGGCGTAGGAACCTTCTTTCGCCATAAGCTGCGCAGAGGCACCGGCTGAACGGACCATCTGAGCGCCCTTGCCCGGCTTTAGCTCCACGTTGTGAATGACCGTGCCAACAGGGATGCTCTTGAGGGGCAAGGCATTGCCTAGGATGATATCCGCTTGCGTACCGGACACTACTTTTGCCCCGACTTTAAGGCCTTGCGGCGCTAAGATGTAACGCTTCTCCCCGTCCACATAATGGAGCAGGGCGATATACGCGGTACGATTAGGGTCATACTCGATAGTGGCGACTGTTGCCGGGATGCCATCTTTGTCGCGCTTAAAGTCAATGATGCGGTATTGTCGCTTATGCCCGCCTCCCTGATGACGGACCGTAATGCGCCCATGATTGTTCCGCCCTGCCTTGTTAGTCAAAGGTGCCAGCAAAGAACGCTCCGGCGTGGTGGTTGTGATTTCCGCAAAACTCTCCACGGTCATAAAGCGCCGACCGGGAGAAGTAGGCTTAAACTTCTTAATCGCCATTTGTGTATCCCTCCTTTTCAGGAAACGTGTTGATGTAACTGTCAGGCATGCCGCACTCAAGTGCTTACTATCCACGAAGGACACAAAGGGGCACTAAGGTTCTATTTTCGTGTGTCATCGTGCCTTCTGTGGGTCATTTCCCAGCCCTATTCCATTTCAGTTTCAAGACCAACTCTGCCATTCTTCGTGCCACTTCGTGTTCTTAGTGGATAATCTGTGTTGAATGTCTTTGAGCCTGCCTCTTCCTCTAGACCGAATCAAAAATAGGAATGGGCTTGGACTTAGGTGTCAGCGTAACTATCGCCTTTTTCCAATCGGAGCGATACCCGCTATGGACACCGTGGCGCTTAAATTTGCCCGCCACCCGCATGGTATTGACTGCCTCTACCTCTACTTTAAAGAGGTGTTCCACGGCCTGGCGAATTTCGGTCTTATTGGCACGTAGATCAACCGCAAAAACATACTTACGTACCTCTTGCAACTCCGTACTGCGCTCACTAATCACCGGCCGCTTGATGATGTCCCTGGGGTCCCGCATTACACGAGCACCTCCTGTATCTTTTCTACCGCGGCCCGAGTCATAACCAGCTTACCGCCGTTAAGCACGTCGTATACGTTGACGCCTGTCGCCGCTTGTACCAACACGCCGGGAATGTTGCGCCCTGACTTAGCGACGATTTCATTAAACTCAGGCAGAACTACCAGCGCTTTTCCACTGACATTAAGGCAAGAGAAGGCCTCTACCATTAACTTGGTCTTAGGTTCGGCAAAGCTAAGCTGATCGAGCACTACTAAGTCTCCCGCCTGCAGCTTGGCGGTGAGTGCGCTCCGCAAAGCCAAACGACGCACCTGACGCGGCAGCGCAAAAGTATATTTGCGGGGGGTGGGGCCAAAGGCGACTCCTCCGCCCACCCAGATGGGAGAGCGACGGCTACCTGCTCGCGCACGCCCCGTCCCTTTTTGCTTCCACGGTTTGCGCCCGCCGCCGCGCACTTCTGAGCGGCCTTTTGTGTCATGCGTTCCCCGCCGCTGTGCAGCTAACTGTTTAGTTACGGCAAGGTGGAGCACGTGGCTATTTACTTCCACGCCAAAGACGGCGTCGGAAAGTTCCATTTGTCCCACCTCTTGGCCCTTTATATTGTGGACTTTCACCGTAGGCATAGCGTTAATCCTCCTTTCAAAAGCCAAGGCTTAGCTAGGCTTTGACACTGTCCTTAATGGTCACGAGGGCGCCTTTGGGACCTGGAATCGCGCCTTTGACCAAAATCAGATTCCGCTCCGCGTCAATGCGTACGATTCTGAGGTTTTGCACGGTGCGGCGCAAGCGGCCGTGCTGACCCGGCATCTTGCGACCTGGGAAAGTACGCGCAGAAGCACGGGAGTTTAAACTGCCTGGTCCACGATGATACTTAGACCCGTGAGTCATAGGCCCGCGCCCGAAACCCCATCGCTGCACCCCGCCGGTGAAACCTTTACCCTTAGAAGTTCCCGTCACATCGACATACTCACCTTCGTTGAACGTTATGGCGGTGATGGCTTGTCCCACCTTGTACTCGGTGACGTTAGCGAGACGAAACTCGCGTAGAAAACGATGCGGCTTAACGTTGCCCCGCTTAAAATGACCTTTCACGGGTTTGTTGACCCTAGACTCACGTATGGGCTCGAAAGCCACCTGAATGGCTGTGTAGCCGTCCGTGTCTTGAGTCTTGATCTGTGTAATGGTGCAAGGACCCGCCTGAATAACGGTTACCGGCACCACGACCCCTTTGTCGACGAAGACTTGGGTCATGCCAATTTTTTTGCCAAGAATTGCTTTATGCACTGTGTGCACCTCCATACATTGGTTCCCCGCAAGGAACGTGTACCTCTCACAGCGCGAGGCATCAGCTTTCAGCAGGCTGATGTCTTATCGCGTTAGAGTTTTATCTCAATATCTACACCCGCAGGTAGATCTAGGCGCATAAGTGCGTCGACTGTCTTGGGAGTAGGCTCAAGAATGTCAATCAACCGTTTGTGTGTACGCATCTCAAACTGCTCGCGAATATCTTTTTCCACGTGCGGCGCACGGAGTATGGTAAAGAGATTACGCTCTGTCGGCAGCGGTATGGGACCAGATACGGTAGCGCCTGTGCGGCGCGCGGTTTCGACGATCTTTTCGGAGGACTGATCTAAGATGGTGTGATCAAAAGCCTTAAGCCGAATGCGTATCTTCTGTTGTGCCACTTCTTTTCCCTCCTTGCTGTGACGTGTGAGTGTGCCCGGCGCTACTCAATAA
>DBBC01000009.1:616-6192 GCA_002292025.1 Firmicutes bacterium UBA994 | reverse complement strand
TAAAGGATGGCCGCCTAGTTGAGATGGGGGCCCATGAAGAACTTATCGCCCACGGGGGGGAGTACGCCACCCTGTGGACGGCACAAGCACAGCAGTACGAGTAGTCTTCAAGATTCAAGAGAGCGCCTTCGGCCATATTTTTTGTAGTTGCGCGGGCTCAAACAAAGATATATACTGTGTGCGTGACATGCGCCCGTAGCTCAGTGGATAGAGCGCCGGACTCCGGATCCGGGTGCGGAGGTTCGATTCCTCTCGGGCGTACCACTTAACTAGAAGTGAGAAGTTGGAAGTGAGAAGTTAGAACGGGGAAAGGGAACGAGAACGGGAATTGGGGAGCGAGACGCGGGAAGTCAGATTTTGGGTTGCAAGCCCTGATTTTTCGCTTGACGGTAGAGATTTAAGCAAGTATACTACTAAATGCACGGGAGCATAGCTCAGCTGGGAGAGCACCTGCCTTACAAGCAGGGGGTCATAGGTTCGAGCCCTATTGCTCCCACCACTTTGGAGTCGTGGTATATTATGTAGCGCGTGCCGCGGTAGCTCAGTCGGTAGAGCAGAGGACTGAAAATCCTCGTGTCGCCAGTTCGATTCTGGCCTGCGGCACCACTTTTTAAGCCTTGCAGAGTAGACTGTGACTATGTTCGAAGTCTTGTGGGGCGTTTAGCAATGTGCTAGAATGCAGGATGCGACGCATGCGGAAGTAGCTCAGCGGTAGAGCATCGCCTTGCCAAGGCGAGGGTCGCGAGTTCGAATCTCGTCTTCCGCTCCATAGTTTATGCGCCCAGCTACGAACGTATGTTGGGTTTTTGTTTCCGGCGGCGTAGCCAAGTGGTAAGGCAGAGGTCTGCAAAACCTCTATTCCCCAGTTCGAGTCTGGGCGCCGCCTCCAATTTAATTTGCCGAAGTGGCGAAACAGGCAGACGCAAGGGACTTAAAATCCCTCGCTCCGTGAGGGGCGTGCCGGTTCGATTCCGGCCTTCGGCACCATAAAGGACACAAAAGCCGCGCCATGCGGCTTTTTCCCTTGAGAAGCGAGAGAAATGTCGTTAAAGGACCACTTAGTTCCCGGTGGCAGGAATCACGGTTGGTAGCGCGAAAATATAGGTATAAGCCGGGCCAGGCGCGAGAGGGGGCTACCCATGGGAAATACAGTAGTTACTTTTGACCGTTACTTGCTATATCAAGAACTTGCCGATGCATTACACGCTTTTAAAGAGAAGTATCCTGACTTAGTTACCTTAGTTTCCGTAGGCAAGAGTTACGAGGGGCGCGACATCTGGGCGGTGACCATAACAAACCCCCGTACAGGGCTGCCGCTGGAGAAGCCGGGCATGTATGTTGACGGCAATATTCATGCTGGGGAAGTGACCGGCTCCATGGCGGCGCTGCACCTGATTGACTATCTGCTTACGCGCTATGGGACAGACGGTATTGTTACGAAGCTCGTGGATTCGCGTACCTTCTATATTTTGCCGCGCATCAATCCCGATGGCGCGGAGCTGTATTTAACCAGCCCGACTCATCTTAGGAGCAGTGTCAGGCCTTTCCCTGACTTTCGCAAACAGGAAGACCCTCCTGGGCTACATGCCGAGGATTTCGATGGCAATGGGTTGATTCTCTCTATGCGCATTCGCGATGACGCGCGCGGAGCGTGGAAGGCAGACCCGGAAGATGCGCGACTGATGACTGAACGCTCGCCGCTTGACACTGCCGGGCCCTTTTATCACATTTATACTGAAGGCGTGCTCAAGGATGCCAAGGGCGAGTGGGTAGAAGAAGTGCTGCCTCCTTTCGCGCATGTAGCCACGAAGTACGGTTTAGACCTTAATCGCAACTTTCCCTCGGGGTTTAGCACACAGACTACCGGTGCCGGTCCCTATCCGCTTTCTGAACCAGAGACACGGTGCCAAGTTGAGTTTATTAGCCAACGCCCGAACATTGCCGGTGTGTTGCTGTACCATACTACGGGTGGGATGCTGTTTAGGCCACATAGCACCATTCCCGATAAAGACTTCGCCGAGGAAGACATAGCCCTCTATGCCGCTATCGGCAAACTAGGTGAAAACGCCACGGGCTATCCCGTAATCTCCTGCTATGGTGATAGCTCTTCGGGTGTGCTGGACGACTGGTGTTTTGACCAACTAGGCCTTTTGGCGTTTACCCCCGAGCTATGGGACGCGGTGGGGCGTGCAGCACCAGAAATGAAGGCAGACTACCTCAAGTCACCAGAGAAAGTTGACAGGCGCAAGCTTGAACTTAAGCTATTGCAGTGGAACGACCGCGAGCTAACCGGGGACGCTTTTGTGCCCTGGCAGAAGGTGGCGCATCCGCAGTTTGGCACCGTAGAGGTGGGTGGATGGAAAAGCAAAGAATATCGCCAGAATCCACCAAGGCATTTGCTGCGCGCAGAATGTCATCGCATGACCGCTTTTGCCATCAGCTATGCCCTTGCCCTGCCGGAGGTACACATCGACGAGGTTGTGGTAAAGCCACTGGGCGAGCATCTCTACAGCGTGCATGCCGTGGTTTCAAACCATGGGTTCTTGTCAACGAATATTACCAAGCAGGCGATAAAACATCAGGCGGTAAGGCCAGATCTGGTTCGTTTGGAGTTGCCTAAGGGCACAGAATTAGTTAATTGTGAGCACCAGTATGAAATTGGCCACTTGGAGGGGTATGCTGCGGGGCAGAAAGCGTGGCTCTACTATGTATTCCCCCCGCAGAAGGGAACAGTGCGCGTAAAATGGAACGTGCGCGCAAAAAACAACGCAGCCGCGGAGGAACTCGCTGTATGCCTAGTGTCACAGCGCGGCGGCACGAAGAGGGTAACCGCGGCGATTGGAGAAAGAGGAACATCGTATGCGGCCCCATTGCCTGATGAGAGCATCGGCAGCACCGCGGTTGACACTTTCTAGCAGCACTCGTCATACAGGGCATACAAAGGGTACTATTCTACTGTCTCCTCTATGCCCTCCTTTCAATCAATGCTTTTCTGCCTTCCTTGCCGCCCAAAGCCAGCTTTACTTCTTCAAAGGAAGGCTCGGCCAAATAAAAAACAGTCACATAATGGGTATCCATTTGGCGTAAGAAATGAGCGTCCGAGGACGTAATAAACGTTGTGCCTCGCAATGCGGAATGAGCAGTCAACAGGTTTGCCAAATTTTCCGGCCGAGCTATTTCCAGAGCGTCTACGTCTAACCCCGGGGGAAGAAAGCCCAGATTGGCCAGCAAACTGTAGGCGGGCCTGTCAACATGGGATGGTATCAGCAAACCCCCTCGCATTTTTGTTTCCAGAGCCACATTTTCCACAGACATAGCGACCGAACCAACGAGCAGCATTTCCTCAAAGTAGAGAATTTCTTCTTTCGCATTGACTACCACCTGCTCCCCGAACAGAGCCGCCCTGTTGCGAAACGGCGGCAATTTGCTTCTGATTAGCACGGCAAAATCATTGAGCGTCGGAAAGTCGGGAAAGAGGCACAGCAGGTGCACTTCTTCCTTGGTCTGCACCTCAATGCCAGGGATCACTAATGGTGGCGCAGAGCCCGCATGTTCCATCACCGCAGGTATATTTGCCACAGCGTGATGATCCGCAATAGCTATAATCCCAATCCCTAAGCTGCGTACTTTGCGAATAATGTTGACAGGCCCCATGTCCAAATCGGCACAGGGGGAAAGCGTAGTGTGGATATGGAGATCTGCCGTGTATCGCTTGAGTATCGGTACTTGGTGGTTCTTAGCGAACATTTAAGCATGACCCTTAGGGTGTGAACATTTTTCTGAACATACCATCAGTACAGCCCCATAGTCGTTACTTCTTCCCACTAATACGGGGGTGCCTTCATCGGTACAATTAGGACCAAAAGGGAAGCCATGCCGCAACTTAAGACGGCCGCCGTGGGTAGTCGGTGCTTTTTGTGTTGCCAGCGAAGCTGACGTATGATGACCTAGCTCGAAAACTACGAGACTGCAGCTAGCTTCCAAAACAGGCGACCTCATTTCCGTCTCATTGTCAAATTGCGGCTGAAGGACGGTTCTAGGCTAGAATCTCTGTATGTCGATAGTGTCAAGGCTAGCAATACAGGGATTGCCTCGATGAGCTCATGATCGGATAAAGTAAGGGCCGGCCCTTTAGCTCGGGGGCAGCCCCGTGACTGCAGAAGCCGGCCTTCGTGCTTTGTTCAATGCGGCAGGGGATAGCTTAAAACTTGTCCCTAGCCTGGTAATGGGTATGTAATAGCTCATGGGACTTATGCCCAAGGGGCTCCCCTAGGAACTCGCGGTAGAGCTGTTGCACAGCAGGGTTTAGGTGGGACTTCCGCACCGCCATCAACCCATCAGCCATGTAGATGGCTTTAATTCGCTCTGCTCTGATCTCCATATTAGTGGGAATCGGTTGGCCTCCGCCGCCGATACAGCCGCCCGGGCAGCACATTATTTCGATGAAGTGGTAGTCGGCCGAGCCGCTCTTAATGGCCTCCATCAAGCTGCGGGCATTCCCTAGGCCGTGGGCGACAGCTACCTTCACCGTTAAATCGCCTATTTCGACAGTCGCCTCCTTGACACCGCGCAACCCCCTGACATCGATAAAATCAAGTGACGGCAGATCCTGCCCGGTAACCAGCTCATAGGCGGTGCGCAGGGCCGCTTCCATTACTCCGCCGGTGGCGCCGAAAATAAGACCGGCACCGGTTGAAATGCCTAGGGGATCGTCGTAATCCCGGGCAGGGAGCGCAGTAAAGTTAATACCGGCCTGGCGCAGCATACGTCCGACTTCCCTGGTTGTAAGCACTACGTCAACGTCGGGGTAACTGTTGCTCTGCATCTCCGGCCTACGGGCCTCATACTTTTTGGCCGTGCAGGGCATGTAGGAAACCACGAAGATTTCTGCCGGGTCAAGGCCCATTTTTTCCGCGTAGTAAGTTTTAGCCAAAGCACCAAACATTTGCTGTGGAGACTTACAGGTCGACAAGTTAGGCAGAAGATCAGGGTAGAAATGCTCAATGAATTTGATCCAACCGGGGCTGCATGAGGTAATCAACGGCAGAACTCCGCCGGTCTTAACCCGATGGAGCAGCTCGCTTCCTTCCTCTAGGATCGTGAGATCCGCTGTAAAATCCGTATCAAACACCTTGTCGAACCCAAGCATCTTCAGGGCTGAAACCATCTGGCCCGTTACGACGCTGCCAGAGGCCATGCCGAATTCCTCGCCCAGTGATACCCTAGTTGCCGGAGCAGTCTGAACAATAACATGTTTGCGGTGATCGGCTAGGGCGTCCCACACACGTCTAATTTCGTCCTTCTCGTGCAGGGCGGCCGTTGGGCAGACCAGCGTGCACTGTCCGCAGTTGATACAGACTGATTCTGCTAGGGGACGATGATGAGCCGGCGCAACGGTAGTGTTAAAACCACGCTCTAAGGGAGCAATGGCATTGACGGTCTGCACTTTGTCGCATACCGCCGCGCAACGGCGGCAGAGGATACATTTTTCCGGCTCTCTGATCACTGAAGGAGAAGAGTAATCCGCTTTGTATGGCGGGTTTTCTCTTGGGAAGCGGACTTCCCTAATGCCAAAA
>DBBC01000009.1:0-287 GCA_002292025.1 Firmicutes bacterium UBA994 | reverse complement strand
CTAATGCCAAAAGACTCTGCCAAGCTCTGCAACTCGCAGTTCTGGTTGCGAATGCAGGTTAGGCAATCATAAGGGTGATTAGATAAAATCAGCTCCATCGTCAAGTTGCGAACACTACGCACAGCCGCAGTATTAGTGCGGACTTCCATATCCATGGCAACGGGGGTGACACAGGCAGGCTGCAAGACTTTTAGCCCCTTTACCTCCACGACACAGATGCGGCAAGCGCCTATAGCGTTAACCCCTTCCATGTAACATAAAGTGGGTATTTCCACCCCGATCTTTTT
>DBBC01000026.1:4884-13450 GCA_002292025.1 Firmicutes bacterium UBA994 | reverse complement strand
GCCTCTGCCCACATATACGGCAACTCGGTTTGCTTGTCGTACCGCCAGTATCTATCAAATCCCAGCACGTCTAGCTCTGCAGCGTAAACGGGGCGCGGCTCCTTAGAAAAGCCCGAAGGCGTCGAATTAAGCAGGATGCCCCCTGTCAGATTATCATAGGTATATGAATACACGGCTAAGCCTGCCTTTCGCGGATGTCTTTCGCCCGTTGTATCAATTCGCCGATCTTAGTATAAGACCGCTTCCCGAGATAGCCGCTGTCACACAAGAAGGCTAGAGCATTTGGGACGTCAAGCTCCAAATCTGCTCTAGCAACAGCGTCCTCCATGATTTCGGCGTACGAAAGGAGACAGCTTCGGCGTATAATTGCACCTACGTTCTGGGAGTTACACGCCAAAACGTCGAAGCGGAATCTGTGGCTGAAGCGGCGGCAGTAGCTTTCTAGCAGGAAAAGGTTCCAGACCTGACCACAGTAGGGGAATGCGGCAAACGTGGTTATGCTCTTGAGCGGCAGGTAATTACCCGTCACAAGAAACTCGAGAGCGTCGTCGGTTCGTTGTATGTCAAATGTGATACGTCTTTCGGCGACAAAAGCGTCGACGCCAATTCTTACTAGGACGGCATGACCGGCTTCTAGGGCTCTAGTAGGATGACGCTCGCCCGTCAATTTATGTTTTATCTCGACTAAATCTTGTAGCGAGCATTTATCAACCGTACGGCAGTATTCTTTCAATAGCGCTAGCGCGCTGCGGGTATCGCCTTTGCGTGTCAAGATTTTATCACGTATGTCGTAACTATCGGCAAGCACGCTCACAAACACAGCCTTATGAATTGCCGTTAGCGTCAGCTCGCGGTCGTGTTCCTTGATGTCGCCCAGCGGAATGTCGGTGATGGATGCATACCCCACCGATTGGCAGGTCTTGGCGACATATGCCCTAATTCTGGAGCGGTCTTCCTCAGCGATATCTATCACGCCGATATGGGTATAAACCTCGGGCGAGTTCCAGATGAAATCCGAGTTTTGTGCTAGGGCGTACTTGACCTTGGGAATAGGTATGTAGGGCAAGCGCGCGGAAATCTGCGCATAGTCCCGCAGCGTAGCATCTCCCCAGATACGGAGAATCTCATCTCTGATAATAGCAGATTCATTTCGGTCATGCCGCTCAGCTAAAAAATAGTTGTCGCGATGCCGGTACGCGGGAGGAGGGTAGAGCGTGTTCAACAGTTTTTTGAGCATTTCTCCGGAAACTACGCTGCCCGACATAAGCCAGTTTTCATGCCGTGCATACACAGGAGCATAATAGATAACCTCTGCGCCGCTCGCGAACTCCGTATCAATTACATCCCGTAACCTGCGTCCCGTTTCTTCATTGACCACGTACACTTTGCCCTCAAACAGTGTTCCACATGCAACTATTGCGCTTTTTAACGTCTCATCACAGAGTCGGATGTCACAGTCAGGCGTTTTTGCGGCGAAATTACGAAAGCGCATTAACTCAATCGGAGAATCCACCTTGAACCCATGGGGGAAGTGTGCCATGAGCACGCCCATTACCGCTCCCATCACCTCAGGTGCAAACACAGCTTGATTCTCAACGGGAGACGATGGTTTCTGGGCTAGCTGCTCAGATGGACGTTGGTGCCGCTTCCCTTGGTGCTGGAAATGCGCGTGGATCATTGCAGCCGTGATGAAGTGGAATTCTCTGTGGACTAATTCGCGTTCTAGGTCGCGAAGGTATGCGCGAGTATCCTCTGCTCGCACTAGGTCTACTTGCGCTTGCCCGAGGCGCGCGATAAACCAATCGCCAACTCGATATAACAGTAAATTGGGCCCCGCTAAAAAATGCCAATCATCAGTTTGTTGCTTACGGAGTAAGTGAAGGAAGACAATCCACCCCTCATCTCCAAAGAGCGCTCTAGCTAAGCGCTCGTCTATAAGATGAGGCCATACCTGAGTGCGGGTAGCAAATGCCTGGCCATTCTTCCTTAGCCATGTGCAAAGGCGGTCTTGTGCCTTAGATTCTATTTGCCGAACCCGCTCCCTTGTCACCCCTAAGATCTTCCCTGCATCTTCTAAGGTGCCACCTTGAGCACGGAACATAAGGCACCTTGCTCGCTGCTCTAAGTCCCGGCGCAAAAGGTGTTCTAGCACCTCCCAGCGTGTTGTGGTCGCCATGCCGCGGTAAGCCGCTTGCAGTTTTGCCAAGGCATCGGCTATTCGCGTTGCGTTCCGCTCATCCCCGAGCAATTCGCTGACTACAGCATCAATGGCTGCTCGTCCAACTGGTGTAGCTAAGGCACCTATAGTAGGGATGTTTTTTGCTTTGAGAAGATCGACTAGCCAGAGTGGGACATCCCATGCGTATAATCGGTCTATAGGCCACGCGCGAGTACGTGCTGGTGCTTCAAGGGGAGTGAAACTAAGGGGTTCAGCGGGACTAGGGTCTACGGAAGGGAAGGCGGTGTCTAGGTTCGCGTCTGTAAGGACATTCGTATGCAACAGCGCGTAAACCCGCCTGATCTGCGTTTCGGTTCCTTGTTCGAAGGCTTTCCCTTCCTCGTCAAAGGCGGGGACGAATTGAGCGTCAAAGCCGATGTGCTGACTAGTTAATATGAGCGCTGTAGCGTAGTTTTGACTGATACCAGACCATTGCTGGAGGCGACTAGCCGCATCGTGGATTGAGCGTGCATCAGTGACAGCTGTTCTTAGGAGTGATACACACTGTGGGTTGCACGCATTGGTTCGCCCACTTCTGTCGTCAGTAACCGTAGTGGTCCTAGCTGAGTGTCCAGCGTACTGGGACGGGAAGAGTTTTTCCAAGGCGTGATCTGTAAGGATATTCATGTGTACCAGCAAATAAATTCGCCTGATCTGCATTTCGGCGCCTTGCTCGAATGCCTGCCCGGCGTAATCGAAGAAGGGGGTGAAATGGCTATCGAGACCGATATATGGGCTCGAGAGTAGTAGCCCTGCTGCAAAGGCATGGCTAATATTACAACTTTGCTGCAGACGACTGGCCGCATCGTGGATTGAGAGTGACCCCGTGACGGCTGTACATAGAAGTGCAATGCATTTCGGGTTGCAGGCATTAGGAAGATTGCTTTTGTCATTAGTGGGCGTAAATGTCTGCGTTGCTACGAGTGCCCGAAAAGCGGTATGTTCTAACTCCATTAAGGCATCTATAGAAATGCAGTCTTGTTGACCAAAGAGGTGCTGCAGCCTCGACAACGAGAAAGCGTGAGTTCTGAACGCAGAACGCAAAGTCACTAATGCTTGTTCAAGAGAAACTTCGTCCTTACCAGTTACTGTAAATAGATCGCGAATCTTTCTGAGAACCCAGCCCGTTAACACAACTCGTCTCTTAGAGGGGAAAAAGAATAGGTCTTTGTTATCTTTTATAACTGTTAAGAAGCGCAAGGCCTCTCTCCCCACGCTACTTGTGTCACCTACAACAACGTAGCTACCGTGTTCAGCAAAATGTTCTTCAAACAGTATCAGTAATCGGGCAAGATCGCTCTGATGAACCGAAACTGATCCTTGCCTACTCGCATTGAACTGCTCGTAGTGAGGGTCATGTGTTTGAGTATCTGTTTGAGTCAACTCAACTTGATCGCATGCGTTAATGGGCGCAAATTCTCCAGCTGTAAGTAAGGCATCATTATCATCTCCGCGGCATAGCGAGTGCACGTTGCCATCAGACTGGACAACAGAGCATGCTGTTTCTGCCCCGGAATCAGGCGGTGGTTGCTCTTGCTGATTGAGTGGGGTGGAAGATGATTCTATAGGGGAGCGGAATGTGCCCTTCAGTAGGGCAAAGAACGCGGCGAATGGATTTACTTGTTCTTTGACCATCGTTCGACCTCAACTCGCTAGGCGCCCGTCAGCGCATGATACCATGTTAAGTGAAGCATGAAATCACTATAGCTTACTATTCTCTCGCTTGGGTGAAAGTTCCTGCGTCGCACGCCGCAAACTGTGCCTCGCGCATATCCTCATAATCCCTACGGCATACTTTGCTCTATCTGAGAGAACCTCAAATTTCGCCATGCCTCCGGCAAAATCCTGCCATCTCCTATGGCATTAATGGACATAATTCAGCACTCTGCCCTGATGCGTAGGAGGGAGCGCATGAGCGCATGCAGCGAGTTGACAATCTGCGACGCCCCACACCTAGCATTCGTCACCATTTGCCAAAACCCCCATCTCCCCGCTTGACGCCTCCCCGCCGCGGCGCATAAGCTAATAAAAAGGCAATCGGGGGTGCGTGTGTGGAAGTAACACAGGCGTTGCTGCGCGTGGGGCATAAGTTTAGGCCGGGGCAGGCTATTGTGCCGACGTCGGTGACGGTGCACAATACGGGGAACCCGCGCAGCACGGCAGCGAATGAGCGGGCATGGCTGGACAACCGTGTCAACTTAGACAGCGGCAATTTTGTTTCGTGGCATTATGTTGTAGACGAGACCAGCATTATACAGGCCATCCCTGACTTAGAAATGGCCTATCACGCGGGTGACAGGGAGGGCAACGCCACTTCGATTGGGGTAGAGGTGTGCGAGGTGGGTAATCAGCATGTAGTGTGGCGGAGGGCAGTGCTGCTTGTAGTGAGCTTGCTGCGGCGCCACGGTTTAGGGGCAGACCACGTGCGAAGTCACCGTGATTGGACGGGCAAAAATTGCCCGCGCTTAATCCTGCCGGAGTGGCCGCGATTTTTGCGGGATGTGCGGCTGGAGATGGGCGAGGAGCCCATGTTCACCGGCGTGCGCATCGCGTTAAGCGATGAGGCGAGAGACTTTCCCGGCCTAGTGTCTGCGGGAAGAGTTTTTGTGCCGGTGCGCCTGCTGCTAGAGCAGCTAGGGTACGCCGTCAGTTGGGAGGAGAGCACGGCTACCGTGGCGATAGCTAGGGAAGTCATGGTGCCGCAAGCAGTTCCCGAGCGCTGGACGCACAGGGGCTAACAGCGCCGGTGGCGGGTGACCACCGGGGATTGCGTGCCGCAAGTAATTCGCCTATAGTAACAGTACCGAAAAGTGTGGTATCCTAAGCATAGTCAGACAGGGGGAGTCGCGTATGCTTAGGGACATGACACAAGGGTCGCCGGCTAAGTTAATCTGGGCTTTTTCCGTGCCGATGTTTATTGGGGGTATTTTTCAACAACTATATAACATGGTTGATGCCATTGTGGTGGGTAGGTATGTAGGCCCGAACGCGCTGGCAGCGGTCGGCACGAGTTTCCCGGTGATGTTTTTCTTGTTTTCGCTGGTGCTGGGCATGACCATGGGCTCGGGGGTCGTGATATCCCAGTTTTTCGGGGCCAAAGACCTTGTCAAAACTAGGCGCGCTGTAGTTACAGCCTTGGCTTTTCAATTAGTGCTGGCTGCCGGTCTTGGGGTAGTGGGGGTCGTTTTTAGCCGACCGCTGCTGGTACTACTGAACACACCGGACGTTATTTTGGGTGACGCCACAGCGTATATGCAGATCTTTTTTAGCGGCATTTTGTTTATGTTTGCCTACTACGCGCTGGCAGGCATTTTGCGTTCGCTCGGGGACTCCAAGACACCTCTCTACTTTTTGATCGTCAGCAGCTTGCTAAACGTGGTGCTTAACATCTCTTTTGTGGTGGGTCTAGATATGGGTGTGCGCGGCGTGGCGTGGGCTACGGTGATAGCGCAAGGGGTTTCTTCCGCGCTCACTTTTGCGTATATCTATCTCAAAGTGCCGCTGCTGCGGTTTAAGCGGGCAGAACTGGTCTTTGATCGGGATATATTTTGGGCCATGGTGCGCATTGGCGCACCTTCCTCGCTGCAGCAGGCACTGGCCTCTATCGGCATGATGGCTGTGCAGGCCTTAGTTAACTCCTTTGGTCCGATCACTATGGCTGCCTATACAGCAGCTAGTCGCATGGATTCTTTTGCTATGATCCCGATCATGAATTTTGGCATGGCTGTTTCTACTTTCACCGGACAAAACATCGGTGCTAACAGGTTGGACCGCGTCACGGAAGGGCTTAAAGCTACGCTCATGATGGTAGTTGCCGCCTGTCTTATCGTTTCGCTGCTTGTATTTACCGCGGGCGGGTATATGATCGGGCTCTTTTTAGCCGGTAACCACCCCGATATAATGGCGCAAGGCGTTGACTATATGCAGACCGTTTCGATCTTCTATGCGGTGTTTGGCGCGATAATGGTCTTTAATGGCGTCTTGCGCGGGGCAGGCGATGCGTGGGTGCCTACGATGACGACTGTGACGAGTCTAGCTGTGCGGGTAGGGTCTGCGTACCTGTTGGTCAACACGGCTATGACTTATCGCGGCATATGGTGGTCAATACCGATCGGATGGTCGGTCGCGGTGCTGGTGCCTATTTACCGGTACTTCTCCGGCGTGTGGAAGACTAAGGCCGTGGTGCGACAGAGTATCTTAGTGCAAATTGAGCCGGTTGCCGCCGGCTCAACAGAATAAGTTCATTGTGCGTGTATGCGGCAGCGGAAGATTGGCGTTAATTAGTGGCGCAGCTGGTTTAGCACTCGCTCTAGCAGATAGGTCGCGCCGCGCGGCCCCATAAAGGGCGTGCCGTCATAGATCTGAGTGGTGTACAGGTTCGGGTTAGCGATCTGTATTTTGGCCTGTACCGCTTCCCCCATCTCCAACAATACGCCGTCGCCAAGCAGCAGGCTTGGCTTTTCGTCGTGTAGTATCTGCTGACGCAGTTCTTCACCGGGAGCAAACACAGTTCGCTCTGTTAATGCGCTACTCGCCTCCGCTCCACTCGGACGTCCATGGTTTACCAGCACTTTGCGCACGTCTATGCCCAGTTCCTGCATAAACAGAGCGACGCCTATTGCTTGGTCATAATTGCCGGCAACTATGCACGTCGGCTGTTTGGCCCCAAAGAAAGCACGCCGAAAGTACATGGTGTGCTGACGGGCCGCGCCGGCGATTTGCTCCATGAAATTAGGAGCAGACTTAAGCTCAAAGGCATCAGCCACCTGCTGTAACCACTTGGCAGAGCCGCTATAACCATAAGGGCTGCCGTAGAGATAGGGCATACCGTGAGTTTGCTTGAGGAACTCGGCACACGGTATTCCCTCGCTGCGCATAACTAGGTTGAACGTCGCATTAGCGGCACTAGCGATATCTGTGATTGAAGTATCGACTGTGAAAACAGTGTGGTGCTTAAGACCGAAGCACTCCGCTATCATGGACGTTATTTCGCGCACATCCGAGCGGAAGTTGTAGCAATCTGCATTGGCGCCGATGATGTTGTAGCTTGGCGTGTGGCTAGCGTCGGGCGTGGTCACCACGTGCTTGGCTAGAGTTAGCAGTGCTTCTGTGACGCCAAGGGTGAAGTCGCCGCGCAGGCCGCCGCCGCTGATGGCGATTAGTTTAGCGCTCGTAGTTGGCTGTAACGCGCGGCAAATTGTCTCGATGTCAGTGCCAATAATCGACGAAATGCTCGAGGCAAAGACAAACATTACCGGTGGTCGGTATACCGCATCAATTTCGCGTATGGTGCGCTCTAGTCTTTCGCTGTCGCCGCTGACGATATCGGTTTCATCCATGTGGGTGGTAAACAGGCGTGATTCCATAGAGGCGTTTAGCTGCATTAAGCCTTCGATACCGTAGTGTGTTGTCCCGGCAGGGCCATACTCTAAAATACAGCAATCCCTGATCGTCGCTAAAGTCCACAGGGCGCCCATGCGGTCAGAGGGAAATGGCAAAAACTTATACAGCTGCATGCATGCCACCCCTTGCCGTTTGGCCAAATGTTTCCACGGCCTTTACGATCGTGCGCAGCGCGAACAGCGGCACCTCATAACCGAGTTTAGCCGCCGCCCCATCGACGGCTACCTGCACAATCCCTAGTTCCATCAGGCGTTGCGGGTTCTCGTGCCCAATATAGATGTCGGGCTTTAGTTCTGTGTAGAGAGCCTGCAGCGGGGCGATGTTGGCTACACGCGAGACATAAGGGTCGTGGCCGTGGTGAAGGAGCTCCCGCATGTAGGCGTCGTCGTTTGGATAAAGGTCGCGGGCTTGCACAAGTAGCGGCTCCATGCCTAGCTGGCAGAGAGAACTGACAAACTCAAAGGCGAGTAGCGGGGTATTGCCGTAGATAAAGCGCCGGCCAGCTAATACGTGTGCCTTGGCGGCGAGAAAATCGTCCAGTTCGCGACGCAAGGGCTTAATGTCGGCGGCCAAGTCTAAGCCGAGCCGGTGCGAAAGCTCGCCATAGGCTGCACCGATGCGCTCGGGGTGCATGTACTTGTCGAAGTAGACGAAGGGCACGCCAAAATTGTCCTGCATGACTTGCGCGAGGGGCAGCGCTGTAAAGTCGGTGACTATGTTGAGGATGGCTGAAGGAGCACGCCTTATTTCGTCTACGGGCGCACGCGAGGGAATAGTGATATTGACGCGGACCCCATAGCGGGTGAGGAGCTTAAGCAGCTCAGTGTCGGCAACATTGCCGTATCTGTGCCCCAGTATGTTGACGCTGTGCTCTATACGATGCTGTGGCTGCATTAGCTTGCCCAGAGCAGTCAGAGTGCGTTCTATGCCGGGGATGTGGCTGTT
>DBBC01000026.1:0-4483 GCA_002292025.1 Firmicutes bacterium UBA994 | reverse complement strand
CTGTCGGCTAATGCCTCGTAGTCTTCGCCGATTACTTCTAACACACATGTGGTGACCACCATGATGGCTTGAGGGGCGAAAGTCTTGTCAATATGCCGTATAGCTTGTTCGACTTTCTCCGCACAGCCAAAGACCACATCGTCTTGGTTGATGGCAAACGACCAGAAGTTGTCTTGCATACTGGGATCCGCAGCCCGACGCCCGGTGCTGAAAGTTTGTGTATAGTATGTACACTCGTCGGTGCCTACCAAAAGCACGGCCATATCTTTGACGTACCCGGCGGTGAGCGCTACGCCAAACAAAGGACAGTGTGTGCCGGGGAACTGCGCGTGGGCGAGTTGGCGTATGTCTTTGGCGGTGCTGACCTGAGAAACACGCTTAAGCGTCTTTAGGCTGTAGCTTGGTTGCATGGCAACTCCTTCTTCGCGCAGGCTAGTCCCAGAGCGTGAAAATATAGCTTCCCTGTCAAAGGATGGAGGGCGATTTCTGCCTGCACGTTATATACTTCCGTGAGCAGCTTGGGCGTTAGTACTTCAACCGGAGCTCCTTCGGCTATCTTTCGGCCATGATTAATGACTACTAAGCGGTGGCTGTAAGCGGCGGCATGGTTCATATCGTGCAAGACCATAACCACGGTTAAGCCGAGACTGGCGTTAAGCCTTTTGACCAGCTCCAGCAGTTCAATTTGGTGGCAAATATCAAGAAACGTGGTGGGTTCATCTAGCAGCAAAACCTGTGGATGCTGCGCCAGCGCTAGGGCTATCCAAGCACGTTGGCGCTCGCCGCCGGAGAGGGAGTTCACCGTGCGCTCGGCAAACTGTTCTAGACGTGTTTGCGCAATGGCCCACTCCACGATGTCGCGGTCTTCTTGGTTTAGGGTTTCATACCATTTTTGATGGGGGATTCTCCCGTAGCTCACCAACTCACGTACCGTAAAATCAGGCGGCGTATTATGAACTTGCGACAGGACGGAAAGCTTTTTGGCTACCTCGCGCGTGGGTAACCGGTAGATGTCGTGCCCGTCCAAGTGCACTGTTCCGCAAGAGCATCGCAGCAGTCGGGATATGGCCTTGAGTACGGTTGATTTCCCCGAGCCGTTAGGCCCGATTAAGGACACAATCTCGCCGGGACGCACCTCAAAGTCAAAGTCGTGCACAACAGTTTTTGTGTCATAGCAAAGTTTTAGGTTCGTAGCGGTGATCATACGCGGTATGCGCCTCCTTTACGCAGTAAGTAGAGGAAAAAAGGGCCGCCCACGACAGCCATAAGAATCCCCACAGGCAGCTCCACGGGGCGAAAAACGGTCCGTGCGGCAGCGTCGGCCGTTATAAGCAGCAGTGAACCTAGGAGTGCGCTTAGCGGCAGCATAAACTTGTAGTCGGAGCCGATAAGCAAGCGGCATACGTGCGGGACGATGAGCCCAATAAAGCCGATTAGGCCAACGGTAGATATGGAGATGCCGGCTAGAAACGCGGCGACAAGAGAAAGCGTTACGCGCGCCACATTTACATTTAGCCCAAGATTTCTCGCCGCATCGTCGCCTAGCTGCAAAAGATTAGCAGACTTAATGCACAGTAAAGCAGCAATCAGCCCCAGAGCTGAGTAGGGGGCCAATAAACTGACATGATGCCAGCTCCGCCCGGCGATGCTGCCGTTTAACCACATCAAGATGCCTTGAATACGGTCGCTGTAAAGGATAGAGAGCAGAGACGTGCCGCCGCCAAAGACTGCATTGACAGCCACGCCGGCAAGAATTATGCGTATGGGGTCGATGCCGCGTTTCCACGCCAGCATGAAAACGAGCCCGCAGGCTATCGCGCCGCCCACAAATGCCGCAAAGGGCACAAACGCCCCCCACTGCGGGAAGACCAGCATAATACTAACTCCGGCCAAAGCCGCACCGGTGGAGACCCCGGTAAGACCGGGGTCTGCCAGCGGGTTTCTCATCACGGATTGCAGGAGTGCGCCAGAGAGAGCTAGGTTAGCTCCTACCATCAGCGCTACCAGCATTCTTGGGAGACGCACGTCTAAGACGATTATTTTCGCCAAGGTGTCTTCTGAGCCAAGCAAGGCCTGCAAGATTTCGGAAGTAGTAAAGCTTAAGCTGCCAAAACGCAACGAGCCTATGGCGACGCTAAAGAGTAAGCCTACTGCCAGCGTGAGTACGAAGACCTTTTTAACTGTCCTCATGCTGCGCGGTGCTGCCAGCGGCTGTGTTTCACTTCTTGTTGTCACGCGGCCAGCCTATGGGTACATAAAGCGCGCCAGTGCCTCGAACGCGTCGATCATCGGCAGGCCGGGGTTCGACATGAATAGTGCCGGCGGCAAGTCAATGACACGACCGTTGCGCACGGCGTCCATACGACCCCATACCGGGTTCTGTGCGAACTCGGCGGCAAACATTCTTGCCACTTGCTCGGGGGAGCCGTGGGAAATGCGCAGTATGATCTCCGGGTTGAAGGTGATAATGTTTTCCATGCTAAGTGGAATCTGCTGCGTATGACGAGCTACAGTCATGCCCTCGGTGACGTTGCGACCCCCTAGCATTTTGACCATCTCGCCCACGTAGGAATATTGCGTAGACAACATAAAGGCTTGGGGAGTACCGAAGATAATCAACACCCTAGGCTGTGGTCTGCCCTGTACCGCAGCTAAAGCCGCGCGTTCGCGCCCGCGGATGTGATCGATGAGTGCCTGTGCGTGGTTGGAGTTGTTAAAGAAAGCACGGCCAAACATCTCTAGGTTAGCGATAACATCACTATAGCGCTGGTTGTCAATAAAGTAGGCGGTGAGCCCGTGTTGCCTAAAGATCGGCGCCAGCCGCGGCTTAAATAGGATATTGGCAATTACTAAGTCGGGCCTGACAGCGCGCAACCGTTCGATGTCGGGTGACATAGGAGAGCCAAGTTGAGGGACATCGCGCAAGGTGTGGGGTGCTCGAGTCGTGTTGGCCATGCCCACCGGCATAATACCCATGCTGGCCAGCACACCGGCTGTGTTGACGGACAAGGCTACGACGCGCCGTGGGATTTCAGCCAGCACTAATTCGGTGCCGTCTGCTTCGACCAGCCTAAAAACATGCGCCGGGCGGGTAGCAACCGGCCTAACTACGGTCACTGTCTGTGTTCTTTCCTCCCAGCGCACGTCGGCGCCTAGGTTTTCTGCCACAAAGCGCAAAGGCACCAACGTACGCCCGTTAAGCACAACCGGAACTACATCGAGCCGCACTGTACGCTCATTGACAACGGCTTCCGGCCGGTTAAGCCGCAGCGACACGGTAGTGGTGCCAAGCTGGCCGGTCACCGTTTCCGTCGCAGCTGTCCAGCCCACAGTAGCGCCAAACGCCTCAAACAAAGCGCGAAACGGCACCAAAACTCGTCCGGCGCGGACCACCGGGGGAACTTCCAGCGTCATCGGTTCACCGTCCATTAGGATACGGATGGTCGAGGCCTCTAGGTTCTGCGGCTGCAGCGGGATGAGGGCGCCCACGACTAGGGCTACCGACATCAGCACGACAATTAATTTCTTCATTTGTCTCCTCCTTGATTTGCTCTATATTGCTTGGGCAATTTGAGTTGGGGTGGCAATTTTTGCCGCCAAATCAAAGTAAATGCGGCTAATGTCAGAGTCAGGGAAAGCTTCAATGACAGACTGGCCTTGGTTCTCTGCTTTTTGCACCAATGAATGACGCGGGATGTATTGGACAATGTCAGTCCCGATTTCGCGGGCTGCTTTCTCCACGAGCGACGTTTCGTCATCGACACCCTTGGCATTTAAGATAAGTCCGCCGAGCTTAGCGTAGCCGCGCACGCTAAACTGTGCGACGGCGTGAGCAATATTGCTGGCAGCATAGAGCGACATCATTTCGCCGGATGTTACTATGTACACTTCCTCGGCATACCCTTCGCGCAAGGGCATGGCAAACCCGCCGCAGACTACATCGCCCAATACGTCGTAAATCACTATATCGGGAGCATGGACCTGGAAAGCCTTAAGCTCTTCCAGCTTCTCAAAGGCCGAGATAATGCCACGACCCGCACATCCCACGCCGGGCGTCGGTCCGCCCGCCTCCACGCATAGCACCCCGCCGAAGCCTTGGTGGACGACGTGCTCAAGCCGCAAGTCCTCGCGTTTGGTCTTGATGGAGTTGAGCACGGTGGGGATAACTCTTCCACCCATGAGTGTTTTGGTGGAATCAGCCTTTGGGTCACACCCAATTTGCATCACGCGCAAGCCAGACACAGCAAGGGCGGCCGACAAATTAGAGGTTGTAGTCGACTTGCCGATGCCGCCTTTGCCGTAAATTGCAATCTTTTTCACACTACACTCCTTCTTCGCATTAAGCACACTGCGGCAGGTGAGAACAAGCTGAGCGGGCATTAATGCGAGCGATAATCATTCTCAATAGAAGATTAGCATGTTGTCGGTTCTGTGTCAGGCGCCCCAAGTTATTTTTCACGGAGAAGATGGACAGAATTATCCT
>DBBC01000154.1 GCA_002292025.1 Firmicutes bacterium UBA994 | reverse complement strand
AAAGAGGCGGGACTAGATTGATCGCAATGCGTGCAATCCGCCAGCTGCAACAATTCGTGTGTTGGCACAGAAGCTAGATAAGCCTGTGGAGTATTTCAGGGCTGTTTGCGGCAGGGAGTAGACGTGACAAACAGTGGTATTGCTGTTACATTGCGGCGTGTGCGACCTACCACGCAGACCTATATTTTCAATCGCTGGAGATGGGCAACAGAGCGCTCAGCACACTCGCCGGTGCTCTGCAGGACAAAAGGGACTGTCCCTTGTGTCTCCACTGTGTCCCCTGTGTCTGCCGGTGTCCTTACGCGAAAGACACGGAGCCTACTCTAGGTTCCGTGTCTTTGACAGTTAATAGCTATTGGCGCATGAGTCGGGGGCGAGTATTCGGCGGCGGTTAAGCCCCGCGCCGGCGCAAGGTGGCAAGGTCGTAGGCCACGGGGATGACGTAGAGGGTGAGCAGTGTAGATACCGTAAGCCCGCCAATGATGGCAATACTCAGTGGACGCTGCATTTCTGTGCCCGAGCCGGTCAGTATGGCCATGGGGAGCAGCCCGAGCACAGTCGTGACGGTGGTCATGAGGATGGGACGCAGGCGCGCACCGGCAGCGTCGATAATTGCTTCGTGCACACTGCGCCCACGCGCGCGCAATTGGTTGATGTAGTCTACCAAGACGATGGCGTTGTTCACCACAATGCCCGCCAGCACGATAATACCCATGATGGAGGGTACGTTGAAGTTTTGCCCGGTGAAGAAGAGCGCGAGCAGAACGCCGATAACGGCCAGCGGCATAGTGAACATAACGATAAACGGATAGAGCAGCGACTCAAACTGGGCCGCCATGACCATGTAAACGAGCAACACGGCGAGCAACAGCGCGGTGATAAGGCCGCTAAAGGCTTCGTTCATCTCCAGCATGTCGCCAGCGACTTCGGCGCGATAATCGGCTGGCAGTTGTGCGGCGTCAAGCGCTGCCTCTATATCGAGTGACACGCTACGCATATCGCGCCCTGCGATAGTGCCTGTGATAGTTATGTAACGCTGATTATCGCGGCGATTGATGGCTGCGGGACCGACGCCGTGTTCGAGTGCGGCCACTTCGCTTAGCCGTACTACTCGCCCCTGTACGACGGCGACGACTAGATTTTCTAGGTCGGCGACACTGGCACGGGCGTCATCGGCTAATCTGACGTTGACATCAAGCTCACGCCCGCCGCGTGAAACACGCGACACGTTTTCGCCTTGGAAAGCGGTCCGAACCGCGCCGGCGACGGAAACCGGCGCTACGCCGAGCCGCGCCGCTTTTTCTCTGTCGACACGCACTACCAACTCGTCAGCACCCACGGCCGCGTTGTCGCGCACCTCACTGACGCCGGGGATGGCGGCTACCAGTTCCTTGAGCGCATCAGTGTGTAGCCGCAAGCCCTCGAGGGTGGGGCCGTAAACGTTAATTTGCACAGATGACCCGCCGGTCATCATACCAGGGCCCATACCGGCAGAGGCGGTAGCCCGCACGGTGGCTGGGGCAAAGTCGGCGTACTTGACATCGACCTCTTGCGCCAGAGTGTCGCCACGGTATCCGCCCTTAAGCACGACTGTCATGGTGGCTCGGTTCTGTCTGGCCTGAGCCCCGCCCATCATGGCGCGGCCGCCGACTGACTCGCCAATAACGGTAGATACAGTCTGCACGTCTGTGCGAGACAACAAGTAATCTAAAACCTCGGAAGCGATCTGTTCAGTCTGGGCAAGTGTGCTGCCCACAGGTAAGGTGACTCTCACCTCGGTCTCGCCTTGGTCCATAGTGGGGATAAACTCTCCGCCAATGTGGGTAAAAGTCAACAGGCTGGAGGCCAACAAAGCTACAGTGACTACTCCAATTAGGGCTTTCTTGCCCAGTGCCCACCGCAAGGAGCGCTGGTAGTAGGTTAACCGGCGACTTGCTTCTGACGTTTGGCTAGGTTTGCCGCGCAGAATTGTCGCGGCCAGCATCGGCACTACGATAAGGGCCACAGCCAAGCTCGACAGCAGCGAAAAGCTTACGGTTAAAGCAAGCTCCCTAAACATCAAGCCAGTGATTCCACCCACGAAAGCGATAGGGAGAAACACAGCCACCGTAGTAAGGGTGGAGGCGGTGACGGCCATGGCTACTTCTTCCGCACCTTTCCGCGCGGCAGTAATTCGGTCTGCGCCTTCCTGCTGATGACGGAAGATATTTTCCAGCACCACAATGGAATTATCCACCAACATGCCTATGCCTAGCGCGAGCCCCATCAACGTCATCATGTTGATGCTCAAGTTGCCAAAGTACATGAGGGCAAAGGTTGCTATCACTGAAACGGGCACGGCAATGGCAATAACTAACGTGGAGGCAATACTCTTAAGGAAGAAAAACAGGATCAATACTGCCAAGACTCCGCCATAGATAGCATTTTGCCCGATGGCAGCAATGGCTTGCTCGATAAAGCGGCTTTGGTCGAGCGTCGGGACTACGGTGAGGTCGGCAAAATCCGCACGCATCGCGTCAAGCTCGGCATGTACCATGTTGGCTACCAGCACCGTGTTGGCGTCCGACTGCTTGTGTAGCCTGATAGACACGCTGGGGAGGCGGTTAAGCAGTGTAATGGAGCGGCCCAGCGCATTGACCTCGGCCACGGTACCCACTTGCCGCAAGTACACAGGCTCCATGGTAGTTACAACTTGTGGCTGCGGCGCAGGCGCTTGCGCGCCTGGTAAATTGGGCAGGTTTAACCCAGGGGGAAGTTGCGGGGTAGAGGCTCGAGGTGGTGCAGGCGATGCAGTCACCGTCCGTACGGCGCGCATTCCTACCACTAGATTTTCGATGTCGGCCAGTGAGGTGAGTTGACCGGCGCTGCGGATGAGATACTCCTTGCCGTCTACTTGCAGGGTGCCGCCGGGCAGATTAAAACTCGCTGTGCGCAGCGCGCCCGTGACTTGCGCCAAGGTTACACCTAGACTCTCTAGCTGCTCTGGGTCGATACGCACCTGTATGGCTATCTGTTGGCCGCCGCTCACGTTGACAGAGGCGACCCCGGCGACGCGCTCTAACCTAGCCGCCAGTACTCGGTCGGCTAGGTCGCGTAGTTCAGCACCGCTGTGAGTGGTGGAGCCTATTTCGACCGACATAATCGGCATCAGGGAAGGGTCAAACTTCATTACGGTGGGTGACCCGACTTCGGCGGGCAGCAAGCGCCGCACTCCGTCTATTTTCTCGCGCATTTCGAGTGCAGCAAACTCCATGTTGGTACCCCAATTAAATGCCAATATAATCGTGGCCTGACCGGCAGATGAAGTGGATGAAACCTCGCGGATGTTGCTTACGGTGGCTAGGGTTCCTTCGAGCGGCCGAGTCACTAGGGTCTCGACTTCTTGCGGGGCAGCCCCAGGGAAGGAAACGAAGACGGCCGCCATGGGGAAACTCATATTTGGCAGTAGGTCCACCGGCGTACGACTGTACGACATCACACCGATAACTAAAGTGACTAGGACGAGCATTAAGACCGTGATGCGTCGTGAAGTGGCAAATGATGGCAAAGACATGCTATTACCTCCTATTGTTGCGTCGGCAGCTTCACTGTAACCGTGGTGCCGTTGTGTTCGGTGCTGGCGAGTGTGACCTCGCCTTGGTGAAGCTCTACAATGCGTTTAGCTATGGAAAGGCCAAGGCCACTACCGGGTGAGCCTCTAGCCTTGTCCGCCTTGAAGAACTTTTCAAAGACGCGCGACTGATGTTCGTTTTTGATGCCTGCGCCAAAGTCGCGGATGGTGCAAGTGCAAGCGCCGTTGTCCGCGGTTAAATGTACTTCCACGCGTCCCTCGGCCGGGGAAAACTTGATGGCATTATCCAAGATGTTTAGCCACACTTGGAATAGCAGATCTTCATTGGCGTGGCAGTCTACTGCTTCTAGGTCAACCGCCATGTCCAGTTCCTTTGCACTCCACTGGGTCTCAAGGAGAACGATCACTCGGCGCAGCTGCTCATCGAGCCTGAAGGGTTGCTTGGCAATCTCCCCCATGCCGCTCTCGAGCTGACTCATCAGCAATATGCTGCTGGCAAGATCGGCAAGTCGGTCCGTTTCAGCGGCAACAATTTCTGCGTACTCTTGCCGCCGCTCGGCGTTCTCTGTTTCCCTAATTAGTTTGGCATACCCCTTAATAGAAGTTAGCGGCGTCCTAAACTCGTGGGAGATGGCTGCTACAAAGTCGCTGCGCAGGAGCTCTATGCTGCGCAGTTCCTTGGCCATAGAGTTAAAGCCATCTACGAGCTGACCGAGCTCATCGCGGCGTTTTGTCATAACTTTGACGTCAAAATTACCTTGCGCAATCTGTTTAGTGGCTGCGCTGAGTTCCTGCACGGGACGCACGATATGCTTGGCCGCGATGAGTATCATCACCGCGCCAACTGCTAGGGAAGCTATGTTCATCCTGAGCACAACGGGGCGAAAATTGGCAGCCAGTTTGCCTAAGTTCGGATGCACAAAGAGATATCTTTCTTCCCCTACACTGCCAATACGTACTATCGCTGCCGGCAGGCGAAAGGTCAGGCGGTTGTGAGTCGGGCTTTGCAGTTCGCCGGCTGTAGCGAGTCGCTCTAGGTCGGCGCGGCGAAAGAACCTCTGCACGGTCTTGGCTGCGTGAACTTCCTCTAGGGAATTAAACACGGTAGCGCTAAAGTACCCGGTGTGCAGCATAGTGGGGATTCGCTCGACACGCAGTAAGCCGTCGGCATGAAGTTCTCTAATCTGGGTTGTAAGCTCCCACAGCGCACTCTCCATCTCCGAACGCATGCCGCGTTCAGTAGTGAGGATAAATGTAAAAGCTACGACCAAGTTGCTTATAAAGACGATGCCAATCAGCATACCGACGAGCTGCAGATAAATTGACCGCCTAATCATACATGGCGCACCGCCTTGTACCCGATGCCGCGGACGGTGATAATCTCAAATTCAGTGAGGTGCTCGAACTTGTCGCGTAAGCGCTTGACGTGTACGTCGACGGTGCGCTCGTCCACTTCGCTGTCTAGGCCCCAAAACTCGTCCAGCAACTCTTGACGGGTGAAAATTTTCTTCGGGCTGGAAAGCAATTTATATAGGACTTGAAACTCCTTGCGCGGCAATGCATACTCTTGCCCGTCTTTTCTCAACTCGAACCGCTCGGCGTCCAAGACGATATCTCCTATTTTCACTTGCTGTTCCATGCTGATTCTGGCTCGACGCAGAAGCGCTAGCACCCTGAGCACAAATTCCTCCATGTCGATAGGTTTAATCATGTAGTCGTCCGCACCAGACTGAAACCCTTGTTTCTTATCGGGCCATGTGTGCTTGGCGGTAACCATAAGGATTGGTACAGTGAAACTTGCGCCGCGCAAGGCACGAGTTAACTCGTGCCCGTCCATTTCCGGCATGGCGATGTCGACTACGATCAGGTCGATGTGTTGTCGGGCCAGTACATCAAGCGCATCGCCACCGTGCTCAGAGTGAAAGACCTCTAAGCCCTCGCGCCGTAAGTAGATCTCCATCAGCTTGCGGATGTTGGCGTTGTCATCCACGAGCAGCACTCTAGCCAAAGGCCTCACCTCCCGTCACTTAGGTATCACCGCACTCCACGCCGACTGTGACAGCCGACGCAGCTAAAGTATCACGCCAATATGAACTCTGCGTGAACAAAGCACAGGGCGGTGGCTCGAAAAAGTGAGCCACCGCTTAGCGCGACGACGCGTTGCTTATTAATGCTTGTGTTTGCACCCGCACCCCGGCAGCGGCTTCTGGCGCATGCCTATAGCCTCTAGCTCAGTCACAGCCCGACGCCGAAAACTTTGCATATACTCGGCCCGCAAAGCTTTTTGCTCTGCCAGTTCGGATGGCGTGAGCTGCCCCTGTTTCTGTTTTTGCGCGAGGTCGCTGAGGCGATTTAACTTGTCTTGGCTTAACATATTCTATTCCTCTCCGTGCGTTGTCTTAGAAAGGCGACTACACGCATCGCTCGCTAGTATTTTACCACTCCTGCACGCACCGTAAAACATCAGTTTATGTCCTGCGCGTTTTGTTGTCCGACATTCATCCTGCTGTTATACTTAAGCAAACATATGTTCTTCAGGGCAGCACAGGACTGAGGAGGACGCCATGGCGCATGATGCACCAAAAGTTCACGTCCCCCGTGTTGTAATACATTTGGATATGGACGCGTTTTTTGCCGCGGTGGAGCAGCTCGATTTCCCGGAGCTCCGCGGCAAACCGGTCATTGTGGGCGGTGCCCCTAATGAGCGAGGGGTGGTATCTACTTGCTCGTATGAGGCGCGCAAGTTTGGCGTGCACTCCGCGATGTCACTTACAGAGGCGTACCGCCGTTGTCCTCAGGGCATTTTTGTGCGAGGGCGGGGCTCGCGTTATCGAGCTATCTCCAAGCAGGTAATAGACATTATGGCGACTTATTCTCCGCTCTTGGAGCAAGTTTCCATAGACGAAGCCTTCTTAGATGTGACTCACTCGCAGAATCTCTTTGGGCCGGCACACGATATTGCCCGCACTATCCAAGTGCGGGTCAAAAGTGAACTGGGGCTCTCTTGCTCACTGGGCGTGGCTCCGAATAAGTTTCTGGCTAAACTGGCCAGCGACCTAAAAAAGCCAGGCGGGCTGGTGGTAATCGAGCAGGAGACGGCGCGCCAAACAATCGCCCCCCTGCCGGTGGAGCGCATCTGGGGGGTGGGACCGAAGACAGCGGAGCAGCTGCGCCGGCAAGGTCTCATCACGATTGGCGACATCCAAAAATGTGACCCGTCCTTACTGACGCGGCGCCTAGGCGTGCATGGGCATGACCTGTATCGCTTAGCGTGTGGCGAGGATGACCGTCCGGTTGCTAACCGCGATGACACTAAATCGGTAGGGCATGAGCACACTTTTGACATAGACACGGCTGACCTAGAAGCCGTTAAGTCAACTCTGCTGTCGCTGGTGGCTAAAGTGGGCAGGCGACTGCGCAAGAAAAAACTGCGCGGCAAGGTGGTACAACTAAAGCTACGCTACATAGATTTCTCTACTTATACGCGTCAGTGTGCACTAAAAGCGCACACTGACCTAGACCACGATATTTACCATGCGGTGGTGAAGCTGCTATGCGATCACTTTGATGGCAGACCCATTCGGCTGATTGGAGTATCGGTTTCCCATCTCTGCGGTGAGGGTGAGGCCGCGGCTCAGCTAAGCCTCTTTGACGCACCGCCGGGAAAGGCGCGGAAACTGGCCGAGGTTATGGATGCCATTAAAGAAAAACATGGCGAAAAAAGTATCACCTATGCTAAAGTCAAGGAGTACGAGAATGAGCCATAGCTACCGGCACCGCAGGGCTTAGAACTTAAACCCGCCGTCCTTAAACCACGGCTTAAGCATAGCCACCAGTGCCCCAGTGACAAGACCCGCGAGCAGCATCTCGGGCAGACCTTGTACCAGCGCGATGGAGACTGCCGCAGCACGCTCAATGTACCCAAACCATACCGCCAAATACAAGGTGCCAATAGTGTTGGTAAGCGTCCCGACAACGCCAGCTGCTATGCCTGCTATGCCTAAGGCTTCTCGGCTGCGCTGAGAATAAGCACCCAACACGCGCATCACCGCCATAACCCCGATAAAGGTAAGCCATGCTGCTCCTCCTATCAGCAGGCGAGCGGGGATGATAACTCTAACGTCCCCAAGAAAGGGAATGGTAAACAACCCAAACAGCAGCCCCACAAAGCCGCCCACCACCGGGCCCTGCAGTACACCCGCGATAATTACCGGGATATGCATAATGGTGGCCGCGCCCGCAGGTGTGGGCAAAGGAACAAAACCCCATCGGGTTGTCCCAAGCAGCACGGTTAGAGCGACCATTAGTGCCGCTATAACAAGTTGACGTGTAGTTAGTTGCATGATTTCCCTCCGTTCCAGTTCTTTTCAGATACCGGTAGTTTCGCCAATGTTATTTTGCTGTTGCCAGTGTGTCGAGTCCCATTGGGTACCCGCCGCAGTACTTGCCGCCACGCGCCAAATGCCGGTGAAAGTGAGATTGGGTTCATAGCAGTCGACCATGTCTCGCAGCCCATCATAGAGCAGGGCCGCGATACCGCCCGTGAGTACGACAAAGAGCGTCCCTTGCTCTTGTTGCACTCGCCTGATCATACCGCGCACCAGTTCTAAGTACCCATAATAGATGCCGGCCTGCAAACACTCCGTAGTGGTGGTATTGATGACGCGCGGCGGTCTTCTCAGGGGCACTTCCCGCAGCAAGGCAGCGCCGCTGGTTAGCGCGCGGAAAGATATCTCCATCCCCGGTACGATGGCGGTACCGCGATACACGCCTTTTTTAACTACGCAAAACGTGGAGCCGGTACCTAGGTCAATCAGTAACGCGTCTTTATTCCAAAGCCACAGCGAGGCGAGGGCATTGGCAAAGAGGTCTGCCCCTAATTCGCGGTAGTCTACGTCGGCAAATGTTAATCCGAGGTCAGCACGCGGTATCACCAGCTCCGTCTTTATGCCAAGCGGGGCTAAAGCCTGCGATAACGCCTGCGTCGCCAAAGGCACGACTGAGGCACAGACTACACGTGTGCCGGGTGCCACTTGTCTGACTAAGCTGCCATACTCCTCGGCATGACGACTGGTCGCCGCTGCGGCTGTGCCCACTATTTGGCCGTGGTCATCTACCCAACCGGCGTTAGTACGTGTATTGCCGATGTTGACCGCTAGCAGCATACCACCGCCCCTTTCGCTGTTAGTCGGCTTAATTCTATAGTGAGGCTGAGTTTGCGTCAATACGTATGGGAGACCTTACAGGAAAACAGCCCACTCCTTGCGAATACTGTCCTATACTGCCGTATAAGGAGGACCTGCATGTCCCATTTAGGTGCGCATAAGTACAACCTGGTGGTCAGGAGTTTGTACTTACTGGCCATTATTACCGCCATATTCCTGTTGGCCATGATTCTGGTGCTGTCTGTACCGGCTGACCTCGGCGCTCCTTACGAGCCCTTGGCTGCCACCGACAGCTACAACTTTGACCCTTGGGAACTGTCACTGGGCAGACTGCATATTTCTTTCCCGCAAGGCGGGGTCATGGTAGGCGCGTTTCGCCGCGGGGAGCTTACGGCTTTGGTCTTGTTAGGCGAGGGCACAGCTACGTTTCAGGGTGAAGCAGAAGAGCGCCGGTTCGCGCTGTCGCAAGTGGCAATTCAAGGGCACCCCAGTGAAATTTCTATTTTGCGGGGACAGACTTTTATCGAGGCCAGTATTCATCCGGAAGCGGTGCAAACTGCCGCCAAGCTGCTGCAGGCGATCGCCGTGGACGAGCCGCTGCTTGAGGTCTTTGGCGTGCGAAAGGTCTTTCTGCCCCGCCGCGGAGTAAAAAGTGTTGTCCTGTTTGGCCAAGAGGGAGGGACGGCAACATACCTGCAAGCGCGACGCACTATGTGGCGAGAGCCCGGCGAGCCCGACCAAGTGATGGCCGACACGGAAGCCCCGCTATACCCCCCGCACGATCAGTTTCTGTTCAGTCTGGCGATTCTATCTGTGATGGTGGCCGCAGTCGCGGTGGGCATAGTCTTTGTGACCCCGGTGTACGAGCACTGGGATTCACCACAGACACCTAAATTGGCACTGTGGCTGCCCGTAGGGGTAGCCCTCGTACACTCCGTGATTGAGGCGCACCTTCACTACCTTGACCTGCACCAGTTAGTGATAGTCGGTTGGCGCGTGATGGTAATTGCGGCGGTGATCTGGATTGCCGATACGCAAGGAAACTCCTTTGAGTTTCTCGGCCTGCGGTTGCGCCGTATCTGGAACGCCTTCTCCACCGGGGTGTGGGCAGGTTTCCTGCTCTTTCTCTGCGGTTCTATCGCCTTGCCGGACCGCATCCGTCTAGCCGACCCACTGTCGCTCGTGGGTCAACTATTATACGTTATGGTGGGCGTGGCTATTTTCCAAGAACTATTGTGGCGGGGATTGGTGCAGGGAGCCTTTCGGCAGCGCTATGGCGCGATGACTAGCATCGGCCTCACCACAGTGCTGGCCGCTGTTTTTTCGCTGGCCCCGGCACTTATGGCCGGCACAGTAACTACAGCAGTCTTGATTCAAAGTTTTTTTATCGTGCCGCTGAGTGCGTTTGTGCTGGGTTTTGTGTATGAGCGGACGCATAATATCCTAGCGCCGCTCGCCACTGTGGCGACTATTTATCTGCTGCCCTCGGTGCTGCACTTTCATTAGAGGACTGATCCACTAAGGACACTAAGTTGCACGAAGACGCAGGAACAGATAACCCTAATGTTCCTTAGTGCCCCTTTGTGTCCTTCGTGGATAATAACTCCTCAGTAATAGTTGTCCTACTAGAAGAGCCCCGAGATCTTGCCGTCGCTATCGACGTCGATTTTCTCCGCCGAAGGTTCTTTAGGCAGCCCGGGCATAGTCATGATCTCACCCGTAATTGCCACTAGGAAACCGGCCCCGCGGGAAACCCGCAGCTCGCGTACGGTAATCCTAAACCCGGTGGGACGCCCAAGCAGCGCGGGGTCATCCGAGAAGGAGTACTGTGTCTTAGCCATGCAAATTGGTATCTTGTCAAAACCGAGCTTCACGTACTGCCTAATAGTGTTCTCCACCTCGGAGGTGAAGTCAACGCCGTCAGCGCCGTATATTTCCCGGGCAATAGTAGCTATCTTTTCCTTGATGGAAAGTTCAACTGGGTACAGTGGATGGAAGGCAGAGGGTTCGCCCGCAATCGTATTGAGTACGGCTTCGGCCAGCGCTATTCCACCCTCCCCGCCTTTGGCCCAAACCTCAGAGAGAGCCACTTTTACTTGAGCGCGCCGGCAACGCTCGGCGATGAGGTCTAGTTCGGCAACAGAATCGGTTGGAAAGCGATTGATAGCCACTACCACCGGCACCCCGAATTTGCGCACGTTCTCAACATGC
Source organism: Firmicutes bacterium UBA994 (assembly GCA_002292025.1). Taxonomy (GTDB): domain Bacteria; phylum Bacillota; class UBA994; order UBA994; family UBA994; genus UBA994. Next base: position 2,536 of record DBBC01000154.1, on the reverse strand, counting down.
CGCTCTAGGTTGGCAAAACCTTTGTCAAGCGCTTTAAGGTTCTCGGTGCTCAGATTCTTTACATCTGCCCCGCCATGGAGTTTCAGGGCCCTAGCTGTAGCCACAATCACGGCTGCGGACGGCTTTAATCCGGCAAAGCGGCACTTGATGTCAAAGAACTTTTCCGCACCGAGGTCTGCGCCAAACCCAGCCTCTGTTACTACGTAATCAGCAACCTTAAGGGCGAGCTTGGTCGCCTGCACGGAGTTGCATCCATGCGCAATATTGGCAAAGGGGCCGCCGTGGATAAAGGCGGGCACGTTTTCTAACGTCTGCACGAGGTTCGGCTTGATGGCGTCTTTAAGCAAGGCCGCCATGGCGCCTGCCACTTTCAAGTCGGCTACGGTTACCGGGACACGCTCATAAGTATAGGCAACAACCATGCGGCTCAGTCTCGCTTTTAGGTCTGTGAGGTCATTAGCTAAGCAGAGAATGGCCATCACCTCGGACGCTACGGTGATGTCAAAGCCGTCTTCGCGCGGCACGCCGTTGCTCTTGCCCCCCAGCCCCACGATGGTGTTACGCAACGCGCGGTCGTTCATGTCCATGGCGCGGCGGAAGGTGATGCGGCGAGGATCGATACGGAGGTCATTACCTTGTTGCAGATGGTTATCAATAATTGCTGCCAGCAAGTTGTGCGCGGCTGTAATGGCGTGCAGATCGCCGGTGAAATGCAGATTGATATCCTCCATGGGAACGACTTGAGAATATCCGCCGCCCGCGGCGCCGCCTTTTACGCCCATGCTGGGGCCGAGTGACGGTTCACGCAACGCGATGGCGGTTTTCTTGCCGAGTTTGGCTAAGGCTTGGCCTAAGCCTACTGTTGTCGTGGTTTTCCCTTCACCGGCAGCCGTAGGGTTAATGGCCGTCATTAAAATGAGGTGGCCATCGGGCTTATCGGCGAGGCGCTTGGCAACTGCGGGGGAGACTTTTGCTTTGTACTTGCCGTACAGTTCGAGGTCGTCTTCCGTCAGGCCGATGTTTTCAGCGATCTTAACGATCGGCAACATCTGTGCGTTCTGCGCAATTTCAATATCTGATTTCACAGGTGGTCACATTCCTTTCTTCGCAATAAGTTTCACTTCATGTGGTGTGATGGATACCATCCACGAAGGATACGAAGGGCCACTAAGGTTTTCTTTGCTGCCGTCTTCGTGTGCCTTGGTGTCCTTAGTAGTTATCGGGAGAGTTCACGTTCGCGGGCGGCGATGCTCTGGCATTGCTCATCCATTGCGGCGGCCCAAGTAGGTTGCGGGGTAAGCGCAAGCAAATTTACGGTGACATTCATGAGCGCGCCGCGGACGGCGGCAGACCCTAATAGTTGAGCTACAGAGGCGTCAGTAAGGGCATTCTTATTGCCGCGTGTGGCAACAACTGCTGCCTGTTCCATTACCGCGAGGGCGGCCTTAGCGGTGCGCAGCGGCACCAGCGCAGCACCGTGCAGAGCCTTCTCCACCGCCTCTTCGCGCCTAGCCTGTTCCGCGGAGCTCTCTTTGGGCAACTTGTAGGCGTCCATTACTGCCTCGTAGGCTAAGGCATCTTCTGCCGCCAGATCAATGAGTACTCCCCTAAGTTCCCTCGCCTCGCCTGCTATCGCGGCCATTTCTTCTTGTACTGCCGCGTATTTCTTACGGCCTAGTGTCAGATTGGCTACCATCTCTACCAGCGCGGCAGCCATGACACCGGCCAACGCTGCCGCCGTGCCTCCGCCCGGCGCGGGTGAACTGCTGGCGATAGCGTCCATAATGACGCTAAACTTCTCTTCTGTCATTCTGGTCATCTGTTACCTCCCAGCATCGGCACAATGTAGCGAAGTGCCAACCAGACCACCAAACCTGCTCCCGCACCGATTGCTATGCGCACCCAGAGATTACTGAGCAGCTTGGTTTGTGGATGCTTTTTGGTAACTTTTCCTCTAGAAGGTGTCAGTTTTCGTTTTTTGCCCTTGCCCATAACAGAGTCCTCCTTGTGTTACGACAATTTGCCCGCGCTTGATTACTGTATGTACTAAGTTGGCGCCGAGGTGATAAGGAACAAACTCCAGAGAAGGGGCCTTTAGCAAGAGCACGTCAGCTTGTTTGCCGACCTCTAGGCTCCCCATTGCCGCTCCGCGTCGCAAGGCATGCGCGGCGTTGATAGTGGAGGCAGCAAATGACTGCCGCGGGGTCAACCCGTAGTGAACGCAGGCAAAGGTCTGCAACAGTTGCATATTCACTAGCGGCGAGGTGCCAGGGTTATAATCCGTGGCCACAGCAACGGGTACACCCAGCTCGATCATGTCTTGGACGGGGGCTTTCTTTTCGCTGCGCAACAAGAAAGCCGTCGCGGGAAGGAGCACGGCCACAGTGCCGGACCTAGCCATAAGCCCTAGGTCGGCGCGCGAAGCATGGATTAAGTGCTCGGCGGAAACAGCCCCCAGTTCTGCGGCTAACCCTGCCCCGCCCAACGGGGTGATTTCATCGGCATGGACGCGCAAACCAAGCTTTTGCCTGTGAGC
>DBBC01000023.1:153-13633 GCA_002292025.1 Firmicutes bacterium UBA994 | reverse complement strand
CATCGGCAAAGCACCCGACTATGTCCATCTCCTTGTCTTCCCAAAAGGTCACCGTGCAGACACAGCACACCTCGCCCCCGAGCAAAGCTACCCAGAGCGCGTTGTCCTGCAAGGCGCACTGCAGAGCGTGTTCGGACACCTGCTGCGCGTGCCAATGCCAGCTGAGGAGATCGTTTGGGTAATCCCGCATAAAGGCGACTATGTGGGGCATATCCTCCGCGATTGCCGGCCTGACGGTGTACGGATCAGTCGGCCGAAAGACGGGGTGCTTTAAGTCAAAGCCACGGTACTCGGCGATCTGTACAAAGCCCATATGTGAGCTTAGCGTTTGCGAGGCGACATTAGACGCCGCAATAAAGGCACGGCCGACCTTGATGCCCCGGGCTATAGCAAGAGCCTGATTATACTCAGCAATAGCTTTGCCCAAGCCCTGCCTCCTCAGGGCAGGGTTTACCCGCAGCCCCTCAAACCAAGCTTCTGTGGGGCTTAGGTAGCGCACGCGCGACAGCGCTACAGGAACGCCATCCACCGTGGCTACGGATAGTTCACCATTAGGGTCAGCTAGCCACTCGTCATAGACGTGGGGGATATAGTCGCCCCATGTAAAGGTCTCACGGCAAAACGCCAGCACCGCTTCTTTGTCTATAGCCTTGGCAGGCCTGATCTCAAACATTAGTCTCACTCCTACGGTATGCTTGTGATACACTAAGTATAGCAGTTTCTCCTGTAACTGCATCATGACCACAAGTACATGTGTGCGGGGGGAGGGGGGGGGTAATAGCTTAAGATGATAGGCTGGAAGTTAGAACATAGCTATGCGCAGCTGCCGCCATTGTTTTTTTCGCATCAACATCCAACCCCGGTGCGCAGACCGGAGCACGTGATCCTCAATGAGCCCTTAGCCCAAGCGCTGGGGCTAGACGTGAACGAGCTGCGCAGTCAGGACGGCGCGGCGCAGCTTTCGGGCAACAGGCTTCCCATGGGTGCTATGCCAATCGCACAAGCCTATGCCGGGCACCAATACGGCCACTTCACGCTGCTAGGCGACGGCCGGGCGGCGCTCGCACCCATGCTGCGTGAGTATATCATCAGCGAAGCCATGCACGCTCTTGGCATACCGACTACGCGCAGCCTAGCGGTATTGAATACCGGAGAACAAGTACGGCGCGAAACTTCTCTTACAGGAGCTGTCTTGGTGCGTGTGGCGGCGAGCCACTTGCGGGTAGGCACCTTTCAGTTTGCGGCGCAGTATGGTCACATGTCTGACCTAGTGGCACTAACCGACTATGCTTTGCGCAGGCACTATTCGCATGTCGTTAACAGCGAAGACCGCGCCCTGCTCTTCTTGCGGACTGTTATCGAACGCCAAGCGGCACTCATCGCGCAGTGGCAGGCCGTAGGCTTTGTACACGGCGTCATGAACACCGACAACACCACTATTAGTGGCGAAACAATCGACTATGGACCGTGCGCGTTTATAGATACTTATGACCCAAAGACTGTGTTCTCTTCCATCGACCAATACGGGCGCTATGCCTATGGCAACCAGCCGAGCATTGCCCTATGGAACTTGGCACGCTTTGCCGAAACCTTACTGCCTTTGCTTAACCATAACAGAGGGCAAGCGGCAGAGTTAGCACAGGCAGAGTTGTCGCGCGGCGCGGATGTGTTTCGCCAGCAGTGGCTCACGGCCATGCGCGCTAAATTAGGGCTCGCCAATGCTGAACCCGAGGATACAACGCTAATTACACAGCTACTCACCACGTTGCACCGTTCATCGGCTGATTTCACCAACTCTTTCCTTGCTCTTACCGCAGATGAGCTTGACGGTAGCGCACTGGCTGAGGTCACAGGGTTTTCGGAGTGGCGAGAGCGCTGGGAGCACCGCCAACAGCGACAAGGCGGGGGTAAGGCAACGGCAAAAAAACTGATGCGCACAGCCAACCCTTCGCTAATTCCCCGCAACCATCGCGTGGAGGAGGCCTTAGATGCTGCCTGCCAAGGAGATCTCAGCGTACTGCATCGCCTTTTGGACGCACTCCGTAACCCCTACAGTCCCACTCCCGCACATAGTGCTTACGCTGAACCATCCGGGAAACCTTATCGCACCTTCTGCGGCACATAATTAAAAGGAGGCAAATGCAATGCGCAAGTTTAATTACCCCATAATGCCCGAGATAATGCAGCGCTGGTCGCCGCGCGCCTTCAGTGAGGAGCCGCTGGCAGAGGCGGACGTGCTGGCTCTACTAGAGGCCGCAAGGTATGCGCCCTCCTGCTTCAATGAGCAACCTTGGCGATTTATCGTCGCGCAGACACAGCATGAACTACAGGCAATGCAGGACCTGCTCACCGAACAAAACCTCGCTTGGGCTAAACGCGCCCCCGTCTTGTTGCTGCTCATAGCCAAACGCACCTTCACGGAAGGGGGTAAAGATAACTACTGGCACATGTTTGACGTCGGCACAGCATGGGGATATTTGTCGCTCGAAGCCGAACGGCGGGGGCTGATTGCCCACGCCATGGGGGGATTTAGCCGCAAACGTACGGCGGAGATGTTTAGCCTCTCGCCCGACTTAGCCCCTATCGCCATTGTAGCTATTGGCAAACTAGGCGACGCCAATGTGCTCTCGCCCGCTTTACGTGAGCGCGAGAAACCGGGAACAAGGCGACCCCTCAGTGAAACAGTAATGAAGCATTAGGGACGGAGCCTTTTGCTTCAGGCTGAGGCTTGCAACCCGAACAGGCCGCCCTTTGCGCCGTCCAACACTGCCATCGCCCCTGAACGGTTGTAGACTAGTGGCGGTTATTAACCGTAAGTATTGCCGTCAGATGTGCGGCCTGCTCTTGGATATAGGCCTGATCCCTTGCTGCCCGCGGGCAGTCAAAATCCATACTTGCTACAATCCTGCCAGGTTTCCCGTCTAACACTATAGCTCGGTCAGCTAACAGCACCGCATCCTGCGGCTCATGCGTAACATAAATCATAGCGCAGGGGTGCCACGCCACTAGGTCGAGCAGCATCTTCTGCAATGAAAGTTTTAGCACTACGTCCAGTCCGGTAAAGGGTTCGTCTAGCAACGCTATGTCTGGGTCAATCACAAAAGCTCGCGCTATGGCCACCCTTTGCCGCATCCCACCGCTGAGCTGAGCTGGGTAGTAGCGCTCAAACCCCTGTAACCCTAGCCGCTCAAGCATCGCCCCCGCCTTACTGACCTGCTCATCACGTGTAAACCCTCGATCCTGCAGCACTAGCGTAATGTTGTCGAGGGCGGTTCGCCACGGCAGCAATCTCGGCTCTTGAAAAATAAACCCGATACGCTGACCATGCGAACGAACATGACCCGCGTCAGGCTTCACAGTCCCGGCAGCAATCCGGAGAAGCGTCGTCTTGCCGACACCTGAGTGCCCTAATATCGCTAAGATACGCCCTTGCTCTAGCCGAAACGAAACCGCATCCAATATGGCGCGCTTACCAAATGATTTGGCGACGCCTACAAACTCGATCATTCCCCTACCCCCTGCCCTGCCACGCTAATGCCCGCTGCTTGACTGCGTGTAGCAAAAATCCCTCCACAGAAAGCACTGTGACGACCATCACCAGCATCCACGCGAAAATTTCCGCTGTGGCCATGTGTGCTCTAGCCAACCCCAGAGCCTGCCCTACCCCGCTGTCTACACCCACAATAATCTCTGCCATCACCATGAGCCTTACCGTGAGTCCTGTCGCTAACAGAATGCTAGGCAATAAAGCATAAAGTATTGCCGGTATATACCCTGCTATCAGCTGCGTGGCCTTAGGCACGCGATAGACCTTTAACATTTCAAGCAGACTTGAATCCATGCTTCTGACGGCTGTAACTGCGCCGCCATAAAGCAAGGGGAACCCCAATGCTGTCGCGGTCGCGACGGTCTGGTACGTGCCGCCGCCCAAGATAAATATTACTATCAAAGCTACAGCTACCGGGGGGATCGACATTAACATGCCTGTAATGGGCTTAAGCAGGTCTTCAAGCCAAGGGTAGAACCCAGCCAGCACGCCGATGACTATACCCAGAACGAGTTGCAGCCCTAGGGAGAGGACGATTCTTCCTAGGGTCTGTATAAGGTGCGCTGCCGTATAAGGCGAGGCAAACAGGCGTACGGTAGCCTCTGCCGTCTCGACAGGTGACGCCACCAGCAGTGGACCATAGATGCCAGACATCATCTGCCACACCACCACGAACGCTATGAACCCTGCACATCGCCACAGCAGCGGTATTACCCTTAAGGAATGCCGCAGATTATTCATATGCCCCACCTGCATTTCTGTCTACGGTACGCCACGACCTTAAATACCACGCAATGGGCGTAATCAAGATATACTGGATGGCTCCCGCCACCACAAGGCAGACTGCCACCCAAGCAAAAAGTCGAGCAGTGTCGAGGTTAAAGCGAGTCATAGCCATGGCGAAGCCGATACCATCATTGCTGCCTAAAAGCTCCGCCATGACAGTCTTACGGAAGGCCGTACCTGCGGCGAAAGCCAAGCCCGTAAGAACGGCGGTGGACAGTGCGGGCAAGTAGATGTCCCACCATAGGTTCCATCGCGGCAGGCGATACACTGACGCCATTTCTAGGAGATCGGCCTCGACCAACCCCATTCCCTCCGCCACACTGACATACATAATCGGTACGGTAAAGAGTGCCGTGACAAAGATAGCCATAAACGGACCGACGCCAAACCATACCATAGCCAGCATCACGACGACGACCGCAGGCGAACTAAGCAAGACCCCGACAAAGGGCTTAAGCAGGTAATAAATCGGCCGCACAAAACCAGCCACCACACCCAGCGCGGCGCCTAGCACCGCACCCACGGCAAGCCCAGTCAATGCCCGCAGGAGTGACAAGGACAACTGCCGCCAGAGTTCCCCGCTCTCGCTCAAGAGCACAAGACTATTGCCTATCGCCACGAGACCGGGCAATGCGCCCGGCACTCGCTGCGCGATAATTTGCCACGCCACTAAGACAGCCGCTGCTCCAAGCAGGGAAAAGAAGCTAATCCCCTTGCCAGTAGAAACGCGCATCAGGTAGTCTGCCGCCCAAAATATCCGGGGCCATCTGCTGCAGGGTCGTAAAGTAGCGCTCTAACTCCGCTCTGACTTGGTACGCCGGCACAACTCTGAACTCAGAGAACTGCAAGGCACTGGCTGCGGCCGGGGCAGTGACACCCTCTATACCACGCGCGACCAAGGCACCCATGTCCGACGGATTAGCGGCGGCCCAAAGTGCAGCTTGATTATAGGCGTCACTAAAGGCTTGTATCAGGTCATGGCGGTCGACTACCGCGGGCAAGGCTACTATCCCTGCTTGTGGGATGCGTGCCGGTCCCCCGGTAACCTCCCCCCAAACTGTGCGGAGAGCGATCAACCTCGCTAGGCGTCTGCCCTCTCGTTCGGCTCGCATTAAGGCCGCGGTAGCAGCAGGCTCAGATAATACCGCCAGTTCAGCCCGCCCTGTCGCTAACATCCCTGCCGCCTCCATGGGGGAAGGGACATACTCTATCTGCAGGTCGCGCGCAATGTCTAACCCTTTGCCGGCAGCCAAAAAGCGGAAAACTAGATCAGGGGTGTCCCCGCGCGACGGAACTATGATGCGCCTCCCTCTCAGATCCGCCATAGACTGCACAGGCAGGCCATCGACGCCAACTATATAGAGATTCCCCCAGATAGCTACATTTACTAAGCGAAGATTGACCCCGCGATTGTAGAGATTAGCGGCCACATACGTCGGCATAGCGGCAAAGTGCATGTCCCCCGTCACTGCTTGTGCGCGCAACATATCTACCGTACGTGCGATATGCACTTGGGATTCCCGAGCAATTGGGCTAACCCCCTGCTCGTCACGCAAACGGAAAAAAGGGAAAGTAAGCGGGGCTATTGGTCCCAGCATATTAAGCTGCCCAATTTTGCTCATAATAGAAACTCTCATGCGGCTCTCGTCCCAAGTCACGCCATAACCCAGTATTTCGCTGATGAAGCGCAATGGGACCAGCGTCCGCCCGGCAGAGATAAAGGCAGGTACGTCCAGAGCAACCGCCTGCCCATCGCGGCGCGCAGCAAGCGCTCCAATAGTAAGCGACACTGCGGTTTCACCCTTGGTTATGGATACCGTGCGCCTATCTTCATCCCAGCCGACAACAGCCCCTAACCTCTCGGCAATCGCCCTGATCGGCACCATAGCCCGCCCTCTGATTAATTGCGGGGCAGCGTCAAACACCACCGGCACACCATCTACACGCACCGTCACTAATCTGCCGGCGGCTACGTTTATTTCGCCACCGATAACAGCCAGCATCAACACCGCCAGCAACAAAGCACTTACCTTAATCAACCATTTGTTTTGCATTATTGTTCCTCTCCTTTGCCTTTTGTGTTTGACAATACCATAAATAAGTCGCCGGAAGCAGAAGCCATCAAAGAAGCCGCTATTTCCTCTTTCAACTTCTGCAACTGGATCTCTTCCTCAGATGAAATTGTGCCCGCATGAACTCTATGCGCAAGCTCAGTGAACCTAAGTGGAATAAGTCCGTGTTTCAGTGCTAGGCTGATCTTCTTGTCGTTATATTTTACTTCAAAGTAATATTTGCCGTTCTGTCCGTCAGCAGCGTCGGGAGCATCTTTATCCCAAGCGACTCTCGGGTCGACTGTCAGCCTGCCTTGAGTGTACGCTCGTGTGACCATTTCAACTCCGTCGATAATGCCCGGCCCGTTAACACCTAGCAGGATGCTTATTTTATCGCGCGGCATAATTTCTCCTCCTGCCAGCTTTGCCAGCGAAAGTTCCAGCATTTTAAAGGCCATGGCTACCCCCGCTACATATGTGCACCCGTGATATTTTAACATCTCCTGATAAGAAATTGCGATAATTGTTTCCCGGTCTCTGACAAAGATGACCTCAGACAAGCTAAACACCTCCATTCACGATTGGAAGCGGACACTCTCTAGTAGGAAGCAACAAAATCTGCTGGGTCCAGCTCCCGATCGAATCTGCGGAACATTTCAAGCACTTCCCGATGATTCTCCGCTGATTTCGGTATGGCAGCGTCAAAGCGCTTACGGGAAGGGCTTGTTGCAGGTCCTAGCCCGGTCCCAGGACCGCCGTCACAAGGATTGACGCAGTTGTAGGCCTCCACTAAATCAGGCAGGGTACCTATCCGACGTGTTGTTGCCATGTAGTCTATCAAGTATTTGTACACCCCCGGACCGCTGATTTTCTCAAAGCGCCCAGTCGGAATATGTGGGGATACGCTTTCACGCAAACCGCCGTAAAACCCCAGCGTTTTGCCGTTGCCGCCGGCTGCGTCGTCAAAATCAAACGCCCGACAGCCATCAAGGTCCACATCCTGTTCGCTTAGGTATTGCTTTAGCCTTCCGATGGTAACGTTGTAAGATATCACTGAACCGCCTACAGTGCGCATTTCTGCCCGCTTCGCGATACAGGGTGAGAGAAAAGCCAGTTTCTCTTCGGTTTTTTTGTACTTCCTAAGGAAGATTGCCGTGCACTGAAGCGGACTCAAAACCGGCATTAATCGCTGCCGCAACCTAGGCAAATGGCATTGAACAAAACTGGAAACCGCGGCACAAGGTGATGCGATGAACCCAGAATTCGGTCTCTGCCGCAACACCTCCACATATGCCCAAATCGCTATATCTGCGTACATAAGGACATTGTAAATTGAGCGAACACCTGCCTGTTTAAGATATCCTAACAGCTTTGCAGATGATATAAAATGGCTGTGAACTGCCGGCGCTACTAAAAGTGAAATTGCTGTCCCCCGACTCAGATCCTCAAGAAACAGGGCTGTATCATCCTGATAGCTGATTGCCCGGCGGGGGCAGGCGGACTGACACCTGCCGCAGCAAATACAGCCGTTTTGCATAATACAACTCAAGGAACAAGTAGCGTCTACTGCTGCCGGGCAGACCTCGATACACATCCCGCATCCGGAACAGTCGCCGCTAAGCGTCATCGCACCGGCCATGAATTGTTCTGACGGTGTATTTAGCGTCACCTTATCATCCCCCGGAACCTGCACTGCAATTTACTGCCGAACTTCATCAGCAAAAGCGACCCACTTCCTCTTTGTTATGTTAACGGGCCCGCCTAAGCCAGCAAACACAAATCGATCAGATTGTATGCGAGCGAGAATCATTATCATGCCTAGGGTAGCAGGTTGTCATCTCCACGTCAAGTATACGCACAATCACACAATCACCCACGCACGCCCCAGAACGCTATGCAAGAATTAGTTGTCATTCTATGCACTTGTGGATTGCCAAACACATCCTTCGTGTCCTTTGTGGATCGGATTCCGGGCGCCTTAGCAGTTACCTTTGCTGTAAAAAGTACATAAAAGACTTTACTTTCGTGGCGTTAGTTTCGCTGGCAAGCCCGTCAAAGCTCAAATCCAGTACAGGTTTTAAGCTTTTTTCGTCTATGCCTTTTACTAGAATACTTAGGATTGTGGCCGTATTTTCATACATAGATGCAGCTGCCACCATTCCGTGGCTGCGCTCAGATACACAGATTAGTTTAGCCAGCCTATACCGACCGTTGGCTCCGGCATATAGCCCCATTGTTTGGTCTGCTGTTGAGCGCAAGGCATGCAAATTTTTCTCATAGGGGCTGCCGGAGCCCAACATGCTAGATACACGCCTGATGTACCCCTCAAGTCTCAGCACATTCTTTTTGCAAATCGCCGGGGCGCTTCCTTTGCTAGAAAAGTCCTTCCAAAGGAACCACAGGTACTCGGCAATAGGTTGGTATGATACCTGCGCTTCCCTTTCCATCTGTTCCAGGCTGAAATCATTCAAAAAACTATTGTGCAAAACCATGGGATCGCCGATGGCAAAAACTCTTTTCCGGCGTTCCGTCTCTGAAGCCATGCCTGCAGTTTTTCTGGCTAGTTCCTCCAAATCCTGTAGAGAAAGTCCCTTTTCACGCACCCTGCGCACCGTTTCCTCCATAAGTTGCTCACGCATGGAAGGCGCTGCAGTCAAGAGAATGTCCCCAGCCAGCAGAGCGCAAAAAATGGTCTCTGCTTTTTGTGTATCCGCAAGTAACATATCCTCAATGAATGGAGCTGCCACCTGCACCTCACTATATCCATATTCGTCCAGCTTTGCTCGCAGCAGCCTGTGATACTGTCCGTCGACCTCAGAACCCTCGTAGGTAGGAAGCAGAATACTTATTGGACTTTTTTGCTCCATTCCTTCTACCCACGTAAAGATATCTCCCAGCATGGCAGTGAGTGTAAGATGCTCTTTAGTTTTGGTAAAGCTTCTGCCGCGGGCAAGTGAAGCCGGATTTGTCATTGGGAGCACTTCCGCCTTGACTCCCTGCCTGCCAAGTAAGGCTGCAAAAATTAGGGAATACGGATACAAATAAGGCAGTCCTATCAGGCTATGCGGTTTTAACTGTGTTAGGCTAGTTATTATTTGGACTTTTTTATGTGCCACCATCTCTGAGCATTCCTTTAAGGCTTTAAGTTGACTAGCAGGCACTTCAAATGGTTTCAGGCTATTGATAAAAGCCTCAATTCTCGTATCAACACCAACACTTGAAGCATGCTCATCCGTTTCTATATGCAAGTAAGGCTTCCCCTTCATCTCCTCTGCAAAATAGTGAGTAAGGACGGTGTCAGGTCCACAGCCGTGACTGGTCAAGTAAATGGCAAAAAGATTGGGATGCTGCTTTACAATTTGAGCCCCTGACAAAATATGCTGCCCAAAGGGCCAGTACATGTTTGGATACTCTTGGAAAAGGTCGTGGCGGTGGGCTGGCAGCATGGATAGAGTGAGGACCTTGTACCCCATGGCGGCAAGCTTTTTCGGAATTTGCATATTTAGTTCGGGGTCGGCGATATTATATGGCCTACTGATAAGGACAAATGCTTTTTCGCCGGGTTGGAGGGATGTAACCATTTCCGCTCCGTGGCTCTCAAGGTCTTTCTCAAATTCCTTAAAGTAGTCCATTCCCAGTTTTGCTGCCCGAAGGGTTTGAAACATGCTTCGTTTAAGCTTTTTCCCTAAGGAAAGCAATGTTTTGAGCATATGCTTCTTACCAAACTTGAAGGCAAGGGAAGGCGAAAGCAGCACTACTCCCCTTCCCTCCAGATTCATAGTTTTGTCAATAATTTTTGATACCGACTGCATATAAGTGCAGGCATAATCCTCTCTCACCCTAGATATTTCGTGCTTCATGGTGTATAGACTGGGCAGGAAGATGTAATCCACACCGTGCTCTAAAAGACAAGCCACATGCCCGTGAACCAGCTTGACAGGATAGCAGGTTTCTTCAATCGAATAGGTCTGGCTGTGCCGGATAATGTCATCTTGGGTGGCCTCGGATAAAAGCACATTATATCCGAGCTCCTTGAATATGATATTGAACATGGGGAAAAGCTTATGCAGAAATAAAACCCTAGGGATCCCTATTGTTTTTTTGCTAGGGTCTATCCTTCCGTCATAATGTTTTAGATACAGAGCTTCTGCTTTTGCTAGGGGCTTGGTCTCTTTTTTATCGTTCCTCTGATTTTCAATTGGGCTGCTTACGCTGGAGGTACCGACGTGGAAGCCCTTAAACCGAGTGCAAGCACTGGTCATCTCTTCCCTTGCTAGCATGGCCACACCATACGCACCGGTTACACTAAAATAATCCGGTACTATAATGTCTTTTCCCAGTATAGACCGTAATGCGCTGACTACCCCTTGATTATAGGCTAATCCACCTTGAAAGAGGATTTTGCGCCCTACCAGCTTTTGTTCTACTACTTTGCCCAAATAGTTCCTGACAATCGAATAGCAGAGCCCGGCAGCAATATCCTCCAAGGGGGTTCCCTTTGAAAGGTGATACGCTACATTGGTTTCGATAAATACTGTACAGCGTTCACCTAGGTCTGCCGGATTTTTGCCGGTCAGCGCCAACCTGCCAAAATCGCCGATAGGTATTTGCAGCTTTTTCGCCTGCTCTTCAAGAAAGGAGCCCGTACCGGCAGCGCAGATCTTGTTCATGGCAAAATCGGTGACTATACCCTTCCGAATACTGATATACTTGGAATCCTGTCCTCCAATTTCAAAAACAGTATCTACCTCGGGTTCAAGGAATGCTGCCGCCCTCGCTTGGGCTGTAATTTCATCCTTGATAACATCCGCACCGATAAGGTTCCCAATCAGATACCTGCCCGAGCCCGTAACCCCAACGCTTGAAATCTTAACTTCTCTGCCCAGTTCCCGATGAATATCAGCCAACCCTCGCAAAACAGTTTCTATAGGTTTGCCTAAGGTTTTTAGATACCGTAAGGAAATTACCTCCATATTTTCGTCTATCACAACAATATTAGTACTGGTAGACCCTACGTCTACACCAAGATAGCCCGTGCGGGGACTTAACACGTCTTTTGGAGCAGCACACCGGTGCCTGTCCTCACTTCCCATATCCCCCAGAGCATATAACGGCTTTTGCGGAGAGGACGGGATAGCCTTCTCTACCTTTGCTTTGCACAAGCCTTCCAAAATCGTTTTCAGTTCTAGCCCTACTTCAGTTTTCTGCGCGACAACTGCCGTACCCACAGCTGCTGCAATCCCCGCTCTGGGATCTACAATGAGCTCATGCCCCTTAAGATCCAGAGCCGACAACAGCCCTTTGACTACCCCCCGATTGTAGGCTACCCCGCCCGCAAAAAACACCGGTTGGCGCAGCGGAAGCTTTTTCATCACCGTTCCCTTATAGTTTTTGGCCACCGCATACGCCAAACCAAGCATTATGTCCTCCACCGCGGCACCTTCCTGCTGATGGTGGATAATGTCGGTTTTTGCAAAGACACTGCACCTTCCGGCGATTCTCGGAATGCAAGCTGCTCTTTCTATATAGTCTGAGTAATCTTCTAACTCTAACCCCAACCGTAAAACTTGTTCCTCCAAAAATGCGCCTGTCCCAGCCGCACAATCAGAGTTCATGGAAAATCGTAACCGTGATTTGTCCTCCCCAGAAAAGTCCGTGATGAAACGCGTTGTTTGCGCTCCAATGTCAATAATGGAATGAATATGGGGGTTGATAAAGAGGCTTCCGTCAACCACTGCTGCCACCTCATTTACAGTCTGCAGCTTATTCCCTTGGTTCAGAATACCTCTTCCTGACCCTATGCATGCACCGCACTTGATTTTATCCAAAGGTATGGCTTCGGATAAAACATGTAGGCTTGTCCTTAATGTCCCCGCAATATTTCCGTGATGCAGTACATAACGATGCCAAACTACTTTTTTAGTATCTACTACGGCAAGCTTTACTGATGCTGTCCCCAAGTCAACGCCAATACTGTACACTCTGATTCCCCCGCGACTACGCCTTCGTCTACACGCACTGTGCTATTTTTCTTGCGCCTGATTGCGCCACAAGCTCGACCACGTTGTTTCTCGCCTTATCATAGGCACTAAAAAGAAGCTCTGCACGATGTGGTTTCGCGTAAACCTTCCAGTAGCCGCACAAAAGACAGTTTTTGCCCTTATGCTTAATAAAACCTTCCACATCCTCTACTGGCATGCCTAAAAACACACCTACCTCGTGTGGGCAAAGGGCTTCAAAACGCTGTCTTAGCGTTTCAAGCTTCTGTTCCAGTACACCCTCAGAGTCATATCCCATTCTACGCAAAAATGGCTGGTTTCTTCTGTGATTTACATGCCACTCCAGCAAGCTTCTGCGGTAAATAAGTACCGTCAGAACATCTTTATTTGCTTTCAATACAAAGAACTTCACTTGAAAGTTTTCGCATATTTCGGCTCCATACATGTTCCACAACACCGCTTTATTCTTCCCGTAAGAAGTAAAGCTCATCAAAGATGAGGGCTTTTTGCACTGAATGGTCGGGGCTGCCGCGAATGCAATCATAGCTTCTAGGTAGTCCCTCCCTTCCAGCTTGCTAAGAGTCGCTGCAAATTTCAACCACAGTTCCTTGTCCATACCAACACCTGCTTATGTCTTTCTCAATCCACGCTGTTGCTAGTTTTTCCCACAGCTCTCTGCACATCTTAAGCCCCGCTTTATCAGGAGTGTTTCGTTGCTTTGTCTAAGCTAAGTAGGTTCACTTTAGCCCCTTCAGCCTTTGCTCCCTCTGCGATGGCACGTGTGGCCTCTTACTAACTGGCTCCTCGCTGTTTCAAGTGGTCATTGACTACGCTGCTGTTCTGGCTATTAACTCCTCTATTTGCAGTTTTGACCGCATTGTCGTTCACCTCTCTGACAAAGCCTGTTTTTTAGGTTTATAAATTTTCCCATCTGCTCTGAGATTATCTGCCTGTTCTCATCCCTGCCTAGGAAGAGCTTGAACATCGCGTTGCCGTTCTTGTTGAAAAACTGTACGGAGTGAGTCTCCTTGCCCATAAAAGGCCTGCTCACAAAGAATATCGCTGACAAATCGTCGGCCCTGATGTGTCCGCCAATT
>DBBC01000023.1:0-148 GCA_002292025.1 Firmicutes bacterium UBA994 | reverse complement strand
CTCCCAATCACACATCCACTCTCCGTCGCCCCAGTCAGAGGAATCGAACAAAGCCAAAGGCTTCCCTTCCAGTTTTTCTTTTTCAATTTCAGTTACAAATGGCTCCACCTCTTCCTCCTCCAGCACTTCAGCGCCCATAGAGGGGCAA
>DBBC01000107.1 GCA_002292025.1 Firmicutes bacterium UBA994 | reverse complement strand
TGCCGCTCTCTGAACGGGCTGGGTAGTTACTATTTTTTTGTTTTTTTACACTTAGGCCTTACCCTGTCCCTTAGCGGCAAGATAGCGACCTAGGTCTTTATCCATTTTGCTGATATGTTGCGTCAGCCAGTCTACAATAACTTTGTTGACAGTGATAATAAAGGGCAACGTCGGCCCTTGCTCTTCTAGGGTAAACTTGAGCTCCCCTGCGGCAATCATAAACTCAGCGTGCTGGGCGCGGTGCGCGGCGTAACCGGGGTAGCCGGACTGACGCTGCAGCTTCTCCTCCGCAGCAAAGTGCTCCACCACGTACTCCTGCAGAAATGTAACCATCTCCCGCGCCGACTCCTTGCCCTTGCCCTGATTACACGCCTCCAGCAGTTGGTTAAGTCGCCGGAAAAGCTCTTGGTGTTGCCCGTCAATCTCCGCCACGCCGACAGCCAGTGACTCGTGCCATTTTATAGCCATAAGTTACCTCCCTTCTCTTTGCTCAATTCTCGCCGCTTGGCATAAATCCTCCGGCCTTAGACTCAGGCCAGAAGCAGCGGGGCCGGGAAAGCAGGAAAATAGGCGCCGCAAATGGTATGATTGTGTACGGGGGGCATTCCCCGAGAAAGGATGGTCTATACGCAAAAATTCTTTCACTTACCAGCTTTATATGTCTATCTACTGGCCGCTGTCCTGCTAGTCACCTCTGTATTTCACGCGGCCGGTCTCGTAAGGCAAGGTCTATACCTCCTGCTTGACATTGATGAATCTGCGGGAACTATCAGGTTTTCTTCCGATTTTGTCATTTTTACTCCTGCCTCTGAAACCTATCTTAACAATTTGGCTGCCGAACATGCACGCAGGACAAGTGCAGCCGGTATGTTTAGTAGCGCAATTTTATTGCTCATATCGCTTGGCTTTTTCGCCTGGCTTTGGAAACGAACGGGCAAGTCACAGCATCTAGAGATGGAGCTTACAGTCCGCCACTTCTACTTTTTTTCGGTGAGCGGCATCGCTTTCCTAATAATGTTCTATTCCCTCTCGGCAGGCGCGGCCAGTCTGGTACAACAAACGGTGAACGCCGAGTGGACGTACTTCCATTACGACACTTTTCGCTTCCATGGACCTAAACCGGAAGGACAGCAACAACCTCGCACCGTCGACTTGGACGAAGTCAAGCGCAACCTAGAAGTGCAACGCAAAGAAACAGGGGCCCACCGAACATCACAGGTGCGGCAGATGGTCGACCAGTTTACAGTTGCGTTCGTGGCCTTGCCCGTGTTTTGGCTGCACGACCGCCGCTTCGGATTCTGACCGCCAGCTATTAAAAGTCTAGCTTTGTTACCTTGGCTCTGACCGTGCCAAGCGCATCGATGTCGGCTGTCAGGGACGCCAATTCCCGTTCTTCGCATGCGACATACAAGATAACCAACCCGTCCTCCCCACAGCCTTCTACCTCATGAATGCCCAGCCTAGTTTTGATGACACAGCCATGTCGCGTTAGCACCTCTTGAAACCTAGGCACGTCCTCGGTGCGCCTAGAAATCAACACTGTCACTACTGCGCTTGGCATGATTCGCCCTCCTTTGCTTATTTTCTTGTGCTAATATTCCATAGGCGAGCAGTATACTCCTGCCCGCCAAATTGCTTTTCTCCCCAGTTGGCAGGACTACATCATCCTTTCGGCGAATGGACTCAGACAGGGAACAACGATGCGGGGGACTGGTATGCGGGTTGCACGTGACATCATCCTAGGATTAATTATGGGCATCGCTGCCATTACGCCGGGTCTTAGCGGTGGGGCATTAGCCGCTGCCATGGGTATATACGAGCCCATTATCCGCGCCCTTAGTTCGCTGCCACGTAACTTTGGGCAGAGCATCGCGTTTCTTGCTCCTTTAGCTTGTGGGGCGCTGGTGGGCGTGCTCACCTTTAGCGGTGTTATGGAGTGGCTGATGATTATTGCGCCAAACCAGGTCACGCTGCTTTTTCTCGGCTTAGTGGCAGGCAGTTTGCCTGCCCTCCTGCGTGAGGCCAACAGCGGCGGTTTTCGCCTGCGCTACCTGCTGGCGTCCCTAGGCGCGCTTATGGTCATGTACCAAGGAGCGGAGCTTTTGGCTTGGCCGCGCGCGCTAAACGGCAACTTTGGCTCCTTGCATTATGCTTACTTTGGCTTTATCTACGCGATAGGGTCAATTATCCCGGGCATCAGTTCCTCGTTTGTACTTATCTACATCGGGGCCTATGACGATCTCTTGCGCGCTATTGCCACCGCTAACGCGGCCGTGCTCATCCCAGCCGCGCTTGGCTTCGGTTTGGCCGCACTGCTCTTACTTCGTGCCGTCGAAAGAGTCTTTGCGCGTTATCGCGGGCTAGCTTACTATTCAATTATAGGCTTTTTGCTCGGCTCGGCCCTCCTGATATGGCCAGACATCTCCCTAGGTTGGATGATTATGCTGGACGCGGCCATCTTTTTAGGTGGCATTCTACTCAGTGCAGCGTTGCTAAAACTCTGTGCACGCGCCAGTTAGGCACAAAAGAGAGCGGCAAAGTCACACCTTAAGGCGTGCTGTTGCCGCTCTCTTAGCTTGTTTCTATGTACTCAATAGGCCTTAGCTAACCACAACGTAAACGCCGCCTGCGCGCCGCAAGTTATGCAGTGCGACTTCTTTGCCGGCGGGTCAAACGGAATATTGCGCGAGGTGAATTTCACTTCTTCCTTTATTTTCGCCTCACACGCATCATCGCCGCACCACCCGGCCAGCACCCAACCGGCAAGAGCCCCTGCGGCTTCCTTCTCGGCTATGTGCCGATGAAGTTCCGCCAAGGTGTTCACATGGCGATGACTGTGCGCTAAGCGGAATGCCAGCGCACGCGTGTACATGTTCCCCTGAATATCCTCCAGCATGGTTTTGACGCGCTCCGCTATTGTGTCGAGGTTGGCTGTGATCTTTTCCCCCGTATCGCGCCGCACCAGCACGCAATGGTTGCTTTCCACATCGCGCGGCCCAAGCTCAAG
The DNA here is from genome assembly GCA_002292025.1 of Firmicutes bacterium UBA994. GTDB lineage: Bacteria > Bacillota > UBA994 > UBA994 > UBA994 > UBA994. Next base: position 5,386 of record DBBC01000107.1, on the reverse strand, counting down.
TCGCAACGGCACGCCGCGCATCTCCCACTCGTTAAACTTAAACCCTGGTGTGGCTTCGCTTACGTCGCTCCTGACGCGCACATTAGCCTGCCTGAGCGCCGCAAACACGACGTCGAATTTTTCCATCACTCGTTCCCGCAGTTTCGGCGGTCCGATCGGGATCATAATCACTTGAGTGGGCGCCAGCCGCGGCGGCAAGGCCACACCCTTTTCGTCCCCATGTACCATCACCAAAGCGCCGATCAAGCGGGTGGACACACCCCATGATGTAGTGTGAACTAGTTTTAGCTGATTATCCCTGTCTAAGAACTTAATATCAAAACCCCGCGCGAAGTTTTGCCCTAAATAGTGCGAAGTCCCCGCCTGCAACGCTTTGCCGTCTTTCATCATGCCTTCGATGGAGTAACTGTCCACCGCCCCGGCGAAACGTTCGGACGGTGTTTTTTGACCCCTAACCATGGGTATAGCCATTTCCCGCTCGGCAAACTCGGCGTAAATATCCAGCATACGCATACTTTCTGCGCGCGCCTCGCTTTCGTCGGCATGGGCGGTATGCCCTTCCTGCCATAAAAACTCTGACGTACGCAAAAACGGCAAGGTGCGTTTTTCCCAGCGGAACACATTGGCCCACTGGTTAAGGAGCACCGGCAAATCACGGTAGCTTTGAATCCACTTGCTGTACATATGGCCGATAATCGTCTCCGAGGTGGGGCGCAGCGCCAAGCGTTCTTCCAGTTTTTCCCCGCCCGCCTCCGTCACCCACGGCAGCTCCGGATTAAAGCCCTCGATGTGGTCCTTTTCCTTTTGCATAAAGCTCTCTGGGATAAGCATGGGGAAGTAGGCGTTGCGGTGCCCCGTGGCCTTAAAGCGCGCATCTAGCCCCGCTTGGATGCGCTCCCACAGTTCATACCCTTCGGGACGAAAAACAATACAGCCGCGCACCGGCGCGTAGTCCATCAGCTCCGCTCTTTGGATGGCCTCTAGATACCACGCGGAAAAGTCCTCGCTCTGGGATGTAAGTTTACGTTGTTCGGACATACAAGTCACTCCTCTTTCTTTAGTCATCTGTAAATACTTGGCCCCGTTCATAGCCGAGAGAAAGACAAAAAACAAAAGGGATGATTTACGAAGGGCCACTAAACGCAAAAACTCGCCCCAAAAAGGGACGAGTTAATCTCGCGGTACCACCCTAGTTGACTGTGCATCTGCACAATCCACTCAAGCCCGATAACGGCGGGTCCGGCGCGGCTCATCGCCGCCAGCTCTGGGGTGGGAGCCAGACGCTTAGTTAGCTTGCACCAACCGCTAACTCTCTGCACTACGCTCTGGTTTGGCCCCTTCACGGCTTTGGCTTATTCTAGCACTCGCGGAGTACTGCGTCAAGGGGCCGCGCCAAGCGCGACTTGTGAATCCTTCAATCTCACTCACCCTATGTACACATTCATGTCACGCTCTGCACAGGCAACAGACACCGCGTCACCAACGGAATAAAGCTCTTGGCAGGCCGCCGCGGTCAGTACAGCCCCAGAATCAAGTTCAATTCGATAAGTGGTGTGCCGTCCCGCAAAAGCCCTACCCACAATCCGCCCTCGTACCTCGTCTCCCGACCGCCTTACTTCAAGATGTTCGTAGCGCAGCATGCCCGTGGCATGATCGCTGTCGGGCAGGTCTACCGGGAAGGCGCCGAGACAACAGTGAAAGCGTCCCGCCAAAATCTTGCCGGGTAAGAAATTGCACTCCCCGAGGAAGGCGGCGACCTTCCTGTTCGCTGGCTTAGCGTATAGATTTTCTGCTGTATCTACTTGTTCTAGGCGACCGTCTAGGAGTACCGCCACCCGTTCCGCCATGGCAAAAGCCTCTTCTTTGTCGTGGGTTACCAAAACGCAGGTCAGTTTCAACTCACGCTGCAGCGCCACCACAAACTCGCGCATGCTTATCCTCAGGTTCACGTCTAAGTTGGAAAAAGGCTCGTCCAAGAGCAACACCCTTGGCTCTAATACGCAGGCACGGGCGAGGGCAATCCTCTGCTTTTCTCCGCCGGAGAGTTCGTGTGGGTAGCTACCCCCACGCTCAGGCAATTGCACCACTTGCAAAATATGGCTGACCTTCTTGTCAATGGCCAAGCGACTTTCGCTACGTGCGCGCAAGCCAAAAGCAATGTTTTCTCGGACCGTCATATGCGGAAACAAACAGTGGTCTTGGAATACGATGATCGCCTGCCGCTTTCGCGCCGGTACCGTGGTGACATCGACACCATCAAACAGCACTTGCCCCGCACTGGGCGAGAGGAGACCGGCAATCAGCTTAAGCAAGGTAGTCTTGCCGCTGCCCGAAGGCCCAAGCAAAGCTACCAGTTCCCCATTTTTTATGTCTAGATCCAGCCTATCGAGGATTTGCTTGGCGTCAAAGGTCATTGTGACGCCCAAGAGAGTAACTCTAGCCATATTGTGCTCCTTCTGTCATGGGTTCAGGAAATATGTTTCTCGATAAAACTTGCGTACTAATATCTGCATCAACACTAAGGCTAAAAGAGCAGTGAGAATAAAAACCAAACTGTAGACAGACGCCACATGCAGCTCCCCTCCTTGCACATGGGGCACCAAGAGCAGGGGCACTGTCAAAAAGCGCCCGCCGCCGATCATAAACGTAGTAATATACTGGGAGAACGAAATTATAAAACTCATGGTCGCGGCTGTTATCATGCCAGGCATTACGAGCGGCAGAGTAACCGCAGAGAACACCATCAGCGGACCGGCACCGAGCATCGCCGCCTGCTCTTCATGCCGTTCACCCACCAGTTCAAACACATGCAGCAGGATCCTAAATGCGTACGGCACAGCGAAAACGGTGTGTATCACGACCACGCCTAGCAAGGTACTGACTAAGCCTGTTCTAATCGCCGCGTAGTGCAAGCCCATGGTAAAGGTAGCGGCAGGCACCATGACCGGCAACAGCGCTAAGAGTTTTAGTGCTTCTCTGCCCTTAAAGTTATAGAGTCCCGCCGCCTTGGCAGCCGGAAACACCAACAATAATGTTAGCACGGTCGTGAGCAAGGCAATCGCGAGGCTGGTAATCACAGCCTCTGTTAAACGCGGGGACAACAACAATTGTGCGATGTGATGCACTGCGAACACCCTAGGAAATAGGTGAGGGAAAGGCCACTGCCTGCCAAGAGCCAGCACCAGCAGAGATACCAGCGGCAACACACATGCCACCGCCGCAGTCCACACCACAAGGCCTACCACCCTGCGGGTCAACTTCATATTCGCCCCTCCCCATCCGCCCTGTAATGTGCGATCAGACGCTCGGTTTTGCTGTAAATCAATGCTAATCCGAGCGAAATCGCCGCGATAGTGACGTTGATAGTCATGGCGCGCTCTCTCGCTCCAGGGTCAATATTAGTGTACAACACATACGCTTCGACAGGGAGGGTACGCCAAGCGGGGGTCCCAAGTAGAAACGGCACCTCAAAGGCGCCAAAGGCGAAAGCGAAAGTAATCAGGATGGTCGCCAGAAGCGTTGGTCTAAGTAGCGGCAGATAAATCCACATCGCCACCTGCCAAGGGGTCGCACCTAAGTTCTCGCCCGCCTCCCCAAACCTGTGGCTAATGCTCTTTAGCGAATCAAAACAGACCATGGCCACAAATGGAATTTGCTTGTAGAGATAGACGAGGATTATTCCTATTGCTAGGCGATCAAATACAAGCAGCGGAAACTGATTGGGATGCTCAATCAGCCCTGCCCACCAAGCCAAGCGGGCGATAATTCCGGTCTGCGCAAAAAAATGAAAGACGATAATAGTGACCACTAAATGGGGCATAATAATTGGCAGCTGCAAGCTATGTCTCACCCACGCGCGCCCCGTTGCGACTTTAAGCATAAAAAATGCCAGCACCGCGCCACCCACATTCGAAATAAGCGTGGCAATTGCTGCCACGCTTAATGTTGCTACTAGGGAAACAGTAAAGTCGCGGTTTGCGAAAACGGCATAGAAATGTTCTGGCGTTAACCCGCTGACTCCGATGCTTAGGCTAACCCCAAAGGTCAGGGCGAGAAAAATGGCTAACGGCGCCGCCAGAAGGTATGGCTTGCTCGGTGTATGCACTTATCGCTGCAAGACTTCTTCGCGCCAGAGCTCCTCGATTATAGCCACTTTGCGCGCATGTATTTCCGGCAGCCGTTTCCCTAGCAATTCTGCCATAGGTAACACGCCCTGTCCGATATTAACCCCGTCAATAACGGCGCGCTCGGCAGCGCTCAAGCGGTTGAGGTCGAGCACGGGCAGGTCGCCCCAGTTACCTACATCCAATTTAGATGCCTGCATGGCCACGCTAATCAGGTGGTGAATCAGAACAAAGGCCGCGTCTTTGTTGGGGGAGTTAAACGGAATGGCCATGTAATGGGTGTTGCCAATATTGCCCTCGTCAAAGACAAAGGTGCGCAAGCTCGCGGGAGCCCTATTTTGCGCGATAAGCTGCCCCGCCTTGAGAGGCGTGTAGCTCATGCTCCAGAGCAACTGTCCCTCAAGAAACATACGGTCGAGAGCAGCTACATCAGCGGGATAGGTCTTCCCCTGCTCCCATAGGTAGGGCTCCAGTTGATTAAGAAAATCCAGCGCCGGTTGAATCACCGTTCTGATCGCAGCCTTGTCAATCGGAGCATTGTTAATGGCCTCGAAGCCCACTATTTCGTAGATGATATTGCGCACAAAGGCCGAGCCGGTAAAGTCCGGCGGCGCAGGGTACGAAAAACGGCCGGGGTTAGCGCGCGCGAGTTCTAAGAGCTTCTGTGCGCTGGTGGGGAAACTGTCAAGGCGTGCGCTGTCTGCCAAGAACACGAGCTGTGCCCTGCCCCACGGCACTGACATGCCCTCAATGGGTATGCCAAAGTCGTAGTTTGTATCTGGGGAATTCGGGTTTATCATGCGCTGAAAGTTCGCAATGCGGGCATTAAATGGTCCGTACAGCAACCCCTGCGTCTTTGCCGTGTAAAAATTTTCTCCATTTATCCAGATAACATCCATATCGCCTGCTACGCGATTCGCCTGTTTCTCAGTGGAGAGCTTGCGCAGTATTTCATCGATGTTCATGGGTACGCGTCGCAGGGTGACGCCGTACTCGGCCAGAAGTGACGGTGCGACGACGTTGTCAAACCAGCTGTTTATCGCCGCGCTGCCTCCCCAACCGTAGAAGGTGACGGTCTTGCCGCGTGCGCTCCGCAAAGCTGCTTCAAACGAAGTCGGCCCCTCCGTAGTTCGGGCGGGTCTAGGCGCACAGCTTACAGTAAGCGCAAGCAAAACAACAACCAAAAACCCTATGGCCAGTCTCTTGAACATTTCGCACACAACCCCCTGCTTTATTTCTTTGTTTTTGTTTCTTTGTTTTTG
>DBBC01000085.1 GCA_002292025.1 Firmicutes bacterium UBA994 | reverse complement strand
GAAGTATCACTAAGACTTTCCTTTTGGCTTCTTAATATCTCGCTTGGCAGCACGCCGCTAGATTGCCAATACATTCTCCTGAGAAATCCACTCTGCCATACTTGGTGCCCCTTAGTGTTCTTAGTGGATCATTGCTCTCTGAACAGGGCTAAATAGCTTCTCGACAGGCGAGATGCTCAGCTATCACCCACATGCAGCCGCTCACCAGCGAATGCCCCCCTAGCAACACGGGTATATCCGCCTCTACCGCCGCCTGCGTAAACTCGCGCAGCCAAGGATGCGCAATCTCTTGGTATCGGCCCAGATCCGAAAGGAAACGTATCTCTTCGCTTAACTTAAGCTTAAAGTGCCCAAACAGAACGCGTGTGTCCATAAAGCAGACGTCGCACGTACGGCTTAAATCCCGAAAGAAGCGCCGCGGCCCCACCGCCGCGAGGTAGTGCCCGAGCAAGCTTACTACTGTGCCCTGTGCCTCGCGGTCGAGCGCTTTCATGCCGCGCTCCTCCGAGAAAACACGTAGGCGCATAAATGTATGCCGGTTAAGCTGGGCCATCACCGCTGGGTTAACGCGGCCGATTAAAGCGCACTCACAGTGAATGGCACGCATGCGGGCAAGAGCTTGCCGCAGCCGGGCGTCGTCCCATGGCAATGCGTCTAGCGCCGCTCTTGTCCGTCGCCCCACGTGCGGGGAGAGGGCCAGCACCAGTGCGTCACTGGGGGTGTCTAGGTCAAAGTGCACCCCGGCGGAGTGCGGCATAAACTCGCGCGTCAGACCACCCTGTCTCAGTAACGCAGCCAAAACGTTATCGTTCGCGGGCGGTGCTATTGCCAGTACACTGGCTGCGGGGGCAAAAGCTACGATATCCGCGGACTGCGGGTTGTTGGTGATCACCACCGGGGCGCGTTCGCGCACTCCCTTCGCCAGCTGCTCTAACTCTTCTATGGAAAGCAGGGGGGCAGCGGCTCCGCCCAAGTAAATAACCCCGTCGCACTTGGCTTGGCGCACTATGGCTTGCAGTGTCTCGCCAAAGTGAAAGGGGGACGTGCCTGTTACTACTGTCACCCCGAGCGCGAGCGCAGCTTGGGATAACTCCGGATAATTCGTACAGAGAATTATTTCGTCTACCACGGGGACTGCCTGTAGCCTTTCGATAGTGTCTTGCACTACGGCGTGGCGCAGGCGGGTCATTTCACGCACCACAGCGTGACGCGGCGCTCCCCCTTCGAAAATTACCGCGGCTAGGCGCAGTGTCACTTTGTCTCCCTCATCTCCCGCCGCGCTTCTTTGCGCACGGCTTCTGCCAACACGCGCGCTAAGGGCCGGGTAAGCGTGCGCAGCATGGTAATCGCGTTGTGCAGCAAACGCACTCTGACATCGAGAAAAATATAAGTATAGCCGCGGTGATCGCCGCGCAGCAGTTTAGCATTGCGCAATTCTTCGGCTATGGCCGTACCCGGCAGAACTTCCACCGCGCTAAAGGCGTCCTGCAAGCCGCGTTCTGCGCCGGGCACGATGCGTTGCGCCTCTGCTAGGCGTGTGCTGCTCTCGCGGTATTCTGCCCAAGTTGTGTCCGGCGACAGCATGATATACCCCAACGTATAAGGTATCTCTAAGCCGCCCAGCACTTGCATGGCGGCTATGTTCTCTTCTACCGTCACAAGTTTATTAAAGGCCGCGAGCCGCCGTGCCGAGAGCGACTCCACACCGAGAAAGACCTGCCTCAGGCCGGCAGCTTTTAACAATGCGAACAGCTCGCGGTCTACGTCGTCGACGCGACAAGCGATATAGAACGAGATTTTGAGTTGAGCCGCTAGGATTAGCTCCGCGATGCGCCGCGCCCGCTCTTTGCCGGTGCGTCCCGGCCCGATAAAGTTATCGTCTCGCCAGCCAAAGTGGCGGATGCCTTGCGCGTGCAGTGCCTGTATCTCGCTCAGGACGCGCTCAGGACTGTGTGCGCGCCAAGGCTTGCCCCCTCCCGTGCGGTAGAAAGGGTTGGTGCTGCAGAAGGTGCACTTCCCGTAGCAGCCACGGCTAGTCAGGATGGACATAAACTGCCCGCGTTTCTTAATGTGCGGCAGGTAATCGAGCGCGGGGGGGGGCAATTCGTCTAGCTCACACACCGCCGGGCGCACCTGCAGGCGAACGCCGCCGTCTTCACCTGACCTCACGGCAAGCCCGGCGATGTCAGTCCACGGCGCACCTTGGCAGACGCGCTCGGTTAGTTCAAGCAGCGTCCACTCCCCCTCGCCACAGACGACTGAATCGAGCCCTCCGTTGGCCCGCAGCAGCTCGGCATAAAGAAAAGTCGGGGAATGACTGCCGACAGTGATATGGCTGGTGACACCCGCCCGCCGTAGCTGCGCGATCAAGCGCTCGCCATAGGCCACCAAGCGGTGGAGCCAAATGCTTAGGCCGATAATTTTCGCCGGGCTGTTCACAATACGGGCCGCTGTTTGGCTAAAAGACAGCTCTTCCAGCGAGGCGTCAATAATCTCTACGGTAAAGCCTTGCCGCCGCAACGCGGCGGCAAGGTAGGCCGTACCAAGGTCAAACTCGCGTTCCGCCGAAAGCACGGGCTCGTAGTTTAGCTTCACCAGCAGGACGTCGAGCATCCGTCCTAGACCTGTGGCTCGATTAACCCAAAGTTGCCGTCGCGGCGGCGGTATACGACATTTACCAGCTCGCTTTCGGCGTTAGTGAAGACGTAGAAACTGTGCCCGAGCAAGTTCATCTGTAAAATGGCCTCGTCCACATGCATAGGCTTCATGGGAAAGCGTTTGGTCCGCACTACTTGCGGCGCCTCGACCGTTTCTTCTGCCACGCTCTGCGTAGTCACACCGGTGCGCAAGCGGCGCGCAATCTTGGTGCGGTACTTGTCGACCTGCCGCTCGAGCTTCTCCGCCACTATGTCTATGGAGGCATACATGTCCGGGCCTTGCTCTTCGCCACGCAGCAACAATCCGTTAATGCCTATGGTGACTTCAATCCGATGTTCTTCTCGCTCCAAGCTAAGTGTCGCCTGCGTTTCGGCGTCCCCGTCAAAATACTTGTCTAGTTTTTTTAATTTCTTGAAGACGTAGTCGCGTAGTGCATCAGTGACCTCGACGTTCTTACCTCTGACGCTTACCGGCATACGCTGAACTCCTCCTTCTCAGTCTAGCGAAGTGGGTTGCCCGCACTTCTACTGCTCTGTATAAGGTGTGTTCGCGGTCTTTTACGCAGACTCCTGCAAAAAAGAGGTGCTAAGGTGCGATTCATTAGCTCAGTGGTGAACCATAGATTTTTCTGATGCCTCTACCCTTTGGCAGATATGGACAAGTCGACGCACATAAACGGTATGTGTTTGCAGGAATATAGGCTATAATTAGGAAAGACTTGCAGCCTACCGAACAACCACATGCACCGCTTGGCAGCGAGATACAGGCCACACGCTCGCATTCGCGCCTAATCCACCTAGGAGGGGAGTCAATCTTATGCCCGACAACAAAAAAGAACAGGAACGCGCTGAGCTGCACCGCACCATATGGGGTATTGCCAACGACCTGCGCGGCAATGTCGACGGGTGGGACTTCAAGCAGTACGTCCTCGGCATGCTGTTTTACCGCTACATATCCGAAAACCTGACAAACTACATTAATCGCGGCGAGCAGGAGGCAGGAAACGAGAGCTTTGACTATGCCAAGCTCTCGGACCACGAAGCCGAAGCAGCCCGGGCCGACTTGGTACACACCAAAGGGTTTTTCATTCTGCCGAGCGAGCTGTTTGCCAATGTGCGGGCCAAAGCCCCGACAGACGAGAACCTAAATGAAACACTAGAAAAAGTTTTCCGCAGCATTGAAAAATCGGCGCAGGGAGCGGCCAGCGAGGAGGACTTTAAGGGCCTGTTTGACGATTTAGACGTCAACAGCAACAAGCTAGGCGCAACAGTCGCCAAGCGCAATGAGAAAATCGT
>DBBC01000124.1:4126-4655 GCA_002292025.1 Firmicutes bacterium UBA994 | reverse complement strand
TAATCAGCAGGTTGCGGGTTCGAATCCCATCGTCGGCTCCATACAGGGGCGTCGCCAAGCGGTAAGGCACGGGACTTTGACTCCCGCATGCGTTGGTTCAAATCCAGCCGCCCCTGCCAATTGTGAGTTGTGAAGTGTGAAATGAGGAATGTGAGGTAAGCCCTGCGACCTCTCCGGTCCCATTTCTAAAGTCTCACGCCTCATGTCCCATACGGGCCATTAGCTCAGCGGTAGAGCACCCGCCTTTTAAGCGGGGTGCCGATGGTTCGAGTCCATCATGGCCCACCATAATATGCGAGGATGGCGGAACTGGCAGACGCGCTAGACTTAGGATCTAGTGGGCAACCGTGGGGGTTCGACTCCCCCTTCTCGCACCAATGTGAATTGTGAAGTGAGAATTGCGAAATGTGAGTCTCTGGGCGCATTTCGAAATTCTTTTTTTTGTCGGGGAGCGGCTCCACTGGCTGTTTTAGTCTTCGCGGTAAATCCATTCATAGAGGGCCCAGTTAAAGTCTATGACCTCGTTTTC
>DBBC01000124.1:0-3718 GCA_002292025.1 Firmicutes bacterium UBA994 | reverse complement strand
TTGCGACCTTTGCATAAGCCAAAGTCCCCTCTAACCGTGCCGGTTGCCGCCTCCGCCGGGTCAGTCTTGCCCACTATGCTGCGCAGTACACTTACTGCCCTATATCCCTGTACACACAGTGCCACGATAGGTCCGCTTACTATGCCCTCTATCAGCTTAGGGTAAAACGCTTTGCCTTGATGCTCCGCATAATGCAGGGCCGCTAACTCCCGGCTTAACCTTAGCATTTTAATGCCGATTATCTGCAGCCCTTTGCGCTCCAAGCGCGCAATAAGCTCGCCTACAAGCCCCCTCTGCACGGCATCAGGCTTAATTAAACACAGCGTTCGCTCCACTACTAGCATCCCTTCTGTTCTTCACACAGTTTTTTGATGGCGGCCAGCATTCCTTCGCTGTTCTCGCGTACTTTTTTCTTGAGCAGTGGGTTTAAGAGAGCCGCAAGCATAGGTACGCCAAACTCAAAGTCAACCGTCAACAAAACGTTGACATCATCGCCTTGAGCGCTGAGCTGCCACTTGCCCTCGAACTTTTTTAGATCTCCACTTATTTGCACGTACTCGATGCGGTAGTCGTCATGATAAAACGTATCGCGCTCACGCCAAGAGATAATGCGGCCGTCGACGTTGCTGACCCATTTGCTGACCGTAGTGTTCCCGGCACGTTCTTCAATGACGACGCTTTTTAGGTTAGGCATAAACTTAGGGTAACTCGCCATATCGGAAACGATAGCCCAAATCTGCGCGATATCTCCCTTGACTGTAGTATTGACTTCTACGTACGGCACTGTCATTCCTCCTCTATAAGTCCTCAGCTAATTCAACAGCCGAGGTGATAATGTTTTCCCATACGCTGATAGCCCGCTCAACTTCCGCAGCCGTAATGACCAGCGGCGGCTCGATGCGAATCACTTTGGGGTTGTTAAGCGTATACGCCGCCAAGATTTTATTATTTACCAGCTCCGATATGGCATAGCCCGCATAGCCCGCATTGGTAAAGTCTAACCCGATAATCAGTCCTTGTCCGCGCACCTCCGCCAGAATCCCCGGATAGCGTACCTGCATGCTCTTAAGCGCCCCTAAAATCCTGTCCCCCATGACGGTAGCATTTTCACACAAGTTTTCCTCTTGCGTGACACGAATTGCAGCAATAGCTGCCGCGCAAGCCATAGGATTACCGCCGAAAGTAGAGGCATGCAAGAACGGCGCGTCAATAAAGCTTTGCCATACATGGGGTCTGGCTACAATCGCGCCAATGGGCATTACCCCCCCGCCCAGTGCCTTGGCCAAACACAGTATGTCAGGCACGACTCCCTCGTGTTCGACCGCAAACATTTTGCCGGTGCGCCCCATAGCGGTCTGCACTTCGTCTACGATAAGCAGCACGCCCTTGCGGTCGCAAATCTCGCGCAAAGCGGTGAGGTATCCATGCGGAGGGACAACGACACCCCCCTCGCCCTGAATAGGTTCGACAATAACGGCAGCCGTGTCCTTAGTGATAGCACCCTCGACAGCCAAGGCATCGCCGAAGGGAACATGCCCAAACCCATTGAGGAGCGGCTTAAAGGGCTCGCGGAACATCTCTCGGCCGGTCGCGCTCAGTGCACCTAGGGACAGCCCGTGGAAAGCCCCGACAGTGGAGACAATGCCCTGCTTGCCGGTCGCAACCTTGGCCAGCTTTATCGCCGCTTCCACAGCCTCGGTGCCGCTATTGCAGAAAAACGAGTAAGTGAGGTCACCCGGCGTAACCTCCGCTAAAAGTTCTGCTAGGTCGGCCATAGGCTTGTTAAGCAGAATCTTGGTGGGCATGGCCATCAGGTCAAGTTGCGCTTTCACCGCCTGCATGACTCTCGGATGGGAGTGCCCCACCCCGTACATGCCATAGCCGCCTAGCAGGTCAAGGTACTCATCACCCTTAAAATCCGTGACCGTGCTGCCCCGTGCGGAGTGCTCCACCGTAGCCAGCCCCATATAACGAAAAAGCCTAGCTAAACTCGGGTTGACATAGCGCTCGTACTTGGCAATCGTTTCTTCCGCTACTACGTTGACGTTGTTCTCTGCCAAAATGATCCCTCCTCATCGTAAATCTCTCTTGCCTCAAAGTGTACACCATTTCGTGCACAAAAAAAAGATTAGGCCACAGGTTAAAGCCTACAAGGCCAAGTGTCGCCTGTGATCAATACAGCTACCTCACGGGCGTAGACATCCTCTGCGATAGCGGCGTGATAACATACTGGATAAAATACAAACTGCAAGGGAGTGGGATAACTCTGCCTAAACAACTAGTTTCAGAGCGGTACGACATACACCCAGATTTTCTGCAATATGAAAAGATTAAGCCCACGCTCAACCCATACATCCTGCCAATTATCAACTCACTGCTTACATGGAAGCTCAATAGTATACCTGTGCCCACCGGATTGATTGAAACTAGACAACCAATCAAGGGGTATAATGATGCTCCTATCAATGTGTCCATCCTGAGCCCTGCCCCCAGTCGTCAACCTATGCCCGCGCTGGTCTACTTTCACGGCGGAGCATTTGCCATGCAAGCAGCGCCGCATCACAAATGTCTGGCGTTTGAGTACGCACTGCGAACACCTTGCACGGTAATCGTGGTAGATTACCGCTTGCTTCCCAAGGCCACCTACCCGGTTGGGCTTTTCGACTGCTACAGCGCCTATCGTTGGGTCTGCGACAATGCTGCGCTCCATAACATTGACAGCGACAGAATTGCTGTTGGCGGTGACAGCGCAGGCGGAGCGTTGGCAGCCGGTGTCTGCCTCTTAGCTAGAGACCGCAAAGCCGCGATGCCTTGCTTTCAAATGCTTATCTACCCCATAACCGATAAACGGCAGGCCACCGCTTCTATGCAACAGTTCACCGATACACCGTTATGGAACAGTGCGCTAAACGCGAAAATGTGGCAGATGTACCTTAAAAACGCCTTATCGCCTGTAAGTTATTATGCTTCGCCGGCCGAAGCCGCCACCCTAAAAGATATGCCGCCAACATATGTAGAGGTGGCGCAATACGACCCCCTGCGGGACGAGGGCATCGCCTACGCTAAGTCCTTAGAAAACAGCGGCGTCCCCACCGAGTTGTTCGAGACCAAGCGAACTGTGCACGGGTTTGAAATTGCCCAGCATAACGAAATTGTCTTGGCAAGCGTTGCTAGGCGAGTAGAGAAACTGCAGAAGGCGTTTGCGTAAGATCGTCTGGCCCCCAACATCGCATGTTTACAAGCGCGACAAAAGTACCTGTTCCTTTTTGTCCTCTCCGCGCAAGTAAACTTGATATGCGGGTTAACCACGGTCATTTGTCTTCACCCCTGAAACCATTATACCGTCAGGAGCTCCGCTTTCGTTGCCCCTGCTCTACCGCAAGGCCTTCTTTTTAGCGGGGCAGAAATTCGGCCGCATAGGTTTCCTGTAAGGGGCCTCTCCTATCTCCGGTTATAGTTCTGTTTTACCCCCTCATACAGTGAAACACGGGGCTGCCCTCATTTGTGCTGTGATTGACTTCATATTGCCGGACAAATGTACCTGTCCCCTTTGGCTCTTTGTCATACTTACTTACCGATTGCTCAGGGGCGAGTTGCCAGACGTTTGTATCCAAGCAGTGATTCAGGATCAAAGGGATGGAACTCCCATCTTGGCAACCTTCTCGTTCCATCCTGATAGCTCTTGAGCAGTGGCTCGAGGTCTTTCGGCGCTTCAATG
>DBBC01000055.1:16259-17041 GCA_002292025.1 Firmicutes bacterium UBA994 | reverse complement strand
GCGCCACATGTGGGTGATTTCTTTTTTGAGGGGACAGGGTAATATTAGGCTTGACAGCCGATAGAAGCGCGCGCTATACTAACCAAAAGTGAATCGAGGTTCGCTAATGCAATACCAAAAAGAAGAAGTACGCGCGCGGATATTAGCCGCAGCCCTTGACGAGTTTGAGACGCACGGTTACTTAGGGGCTCAAGTGCGCCGCATTGCCGAGCGGGCAGGAGTTTCCACGGGCAACCTTTATCGCTATTTTGCGAGCAAAGATGACATTTTCGATGCCATCGTGCGCGCCAGCTATGAACGCATCGCCGCTTTGATGGCTGATGCGTCAAGCTTCTGCAGTGGAAGCCAAGCGCGGGGGATACGCGGCCTAGCAAAGCACCTAGCGGCGGGGATTGCCGATGTCTATGCCACACATGGGCGGCAACTGACGGTTATTCACGAAAAGAGTGCCGGCTCGCGCCATGAGGACTTTCTGCCTGCCGTCACGCGTATGATCCATGAGCGCATGCGTATAGAGCTTACACGGGAAGGAATAGTCGCGGACGATACTCTGCTCAGCTTGATTGCGGCGGGCTTTTTCTCAGGGATGGCTGTACTGCTGCGCACAGTAGAGGAGCCTAAGCGCCTGCAAGAACTTATCGGCCGCATGTTGGTATTTTTCTTTGACGACCTAGAAAGCCGACTGGCAGAGCGGCAATAACAAACCAACTACATGGCTTTAGGCCATGGGTACGCTTTAGTCTAGTTCAAGGTGGCGAAAAAAAAGACAAAAGACAAAAGAC
>DBBC01000055.1:4569-15913 GCA_002292025.1 Firmicutes bacterium UBA994 | reverse complement strand
CAAAAGGCAAAAGACAAAAGGCGGGGGGCAGCAGGGGTATTTTTGCGGCATAAAAGCGAACAAGGGTTCATTATTAAGTAGCGGGGGTTTGTATGGAAAATATAGCTAGGCTCATTGTCGGCTGGCGTAAGCCCATAGTCATTGCCTTTGTCTTGGCTGCGGCGATCTCAACATGGTTGCTGACGCAGGTTGTCATCAATTACGATCTAACCGCCTATCTGCCAAGCGATATGCCCACCCGCCAAGCCATCGATGTTATGCAGAGTGAGTTTGGTGTGCATGGATCCGCAGAAGTAATCGTCAGCGGGATAGATATTGTCTCTGCTCGGCGCTTGCACGATGAAATCAGTGCCATCGAGGGAGTAGAAAACGTACACTGGTTAGGCGATATCGTGGATATCAACCAACCCCTAGCTATGCTGTCTGCCGGGGATGTTGCGCCGTATTTCGCGGGCGGAGCATTCCGCTTCCAGGTCGTTTTTTTAGATAATGACCATGCTCCGGCAACCGGTGAGGCGATAGAAGAGTTGCGCAAGCTGAACGGAGCGCAGATTACCGTGCGCGGTCCAGCCGTGAACGCTCTTAATATACGCCAAACTGCCACCTCAGAGATAGTGACGATAGTGGCTTTGGTACTGCCTTTGTTTATAGTGATTTTGCTTTTCGCCACCAGTGCTTGGGTGGAGCCGCTTCTTTTTTGTACGGTTATCGGCGTATCGATTCTCATTAACATGGGGACTAATGCTCTCTTTGGGTCAATCTCTTTTATCTCCCATGCTACGGCGGGGCTCTTGCAATTTGCTGTGACTATGGACTACGCCATCTTTCTCTTGCATCGCTTTAGCGAAGAGCGTAGCAAGGGCATAAGCGTGGAGCATGCAATGAGCAAAGCCGTAAGCCACTCCTTTACCACTGTCACAGCCAGCTCACTGACCACCATAGCCGGCTTTGTGGCACTGATGTTTATGCGCTATGGACTAGGCCCTGATTTAGGGTTAGTGCTGGCCAAGGGTGTAGGCCTTAGCCTTATCGCGGTGATGACCTTGCTCCCTGCCCTTGTTATCTATTTTGCCGGTTGGATTGAGCGCACCCATCACGCACCGTTGTTCCCTATCAGCATAGGCTGGGCGCGGCGAGTCGTAAAGATGCGCCTAATTTTACCCCTAGTGCTCTTGATCTTGCCCGTGGCCTTTGTCGCGCAGGGTGCCAATCACTTTCTTTACGGCGAAGGCAAGCCACAGGACTCCGCCGTGCGTCACCCCCAATTTGGCTGGCACAATCCGGTCGCGCTCCTAGTTCCTAAAGGCGATATACCGCGTGAAGTTACGCTGGCCGATACTTTGCGCGAGCAGCCTTATGTGCGGTCCGTGCAGGGCTTAGCGGCGTTTAGCGACGCCTATGTGCCGCGGGCCATGCTACCCCAAGCCGTACTGGATGAGTTTATTGGCGACAGGTATACGCGGGTGACAGTCATGCTGGATACTCCAGTGGAGAGTCCGGAAGCGCTAGCTACACTCGCTGCGATTCGTCGCATAGCCGACCAACACTACCCCGATGCCACATGGTTGCTCGGCTCGACTCCGGCCGTTGACGACATTCGTGCGGTAGTGGAGCATGATTTCACAGTTACTAATTTTATTGCTATCCTCGCGGTAGGGGCGGTTATTGCCCTGACCTTTCGCTCACTAGCATTGCCTTTTCTCCTAGTCCTCACCATTCAAGCCGCCATCTGGCTAAATATGGCTATCCCTTACTTTACTGGGTCGCCGCTTATCTTTATCGGTTACATGATTGTGAGCGCTGTGCAACTTGGCGCGACTATCGATTACGCCATATTGCTCACAGGGCGGTACTTAAACTTTAGGCGCGAGATGGGGGTACGTGAAGCCGCCACACAAGCGATACAGGCGTCGCTCAGCGCGGTTGTCACATCCGCGGCCATTCTGGCCGTAGCCGGCTTCACGCTGGGGTTTGTGTCAGGGGTTCCCGCCATTGCCGCCCTAGGCATGCTGGTTGGACGCGGAGCGGTACTGTCGTGCCTCTTGGTGCTGACATTTTTGCCGCAACTGCTAATGGTCAGCGACAAACTAATTCAATTCACTACCTATGGACACGGGTTCTTAAATGAAAGGCGGGCGAAGGCATGTTAATGTCGCGATTGCAGAAAAACAAACAACTTAGGGGTCTATGGAGAAGGCGAGTCGTGGGCTGCTTGATGATAGGGCTACTTGGTGTAGCTGTTGTTTCTGCGGCTGCCGCTATCCCTGCGCAAAGCGCGCTCCCGCGGGTCGTGCCTTCCGGTGCCTCGCCCAAAGATGAAACCGTTTTTGTGAACCTAGGGCACGACGGCGCTGTACGGGAGGTGTACGTGGTCAACACTTTTCGTTCTCCCACCGGAGCGTTACTGGACTACGGCGCGTACAGCGCGGTGCAGAACTTAAGCGACGAACGTGAAATTGTCTTAAGCGACGGGCGTGTGGAAATTGGACCGGGGAGGCGCGAGCCAGCAGTCTTTCGCTACCAAGGCCGGTTAGAGCAGGTCGCTTTGCCGTGGCTATTCACAGTTGGCTATGAGCTTGACGGCGAGTCCGTGACTGCGGAGCAATTGTTAGGCGCGAGTGGGAGACTGCGTATCTCCATCCATGTGCGTCCAAATCCTGATGGAACAAGGTTGTTTGCTGACCGATTCACACTACAAGCGGCAGTCCCACTCTTGGTGGATAAGACAGAGGACGTCTCCGCACCGGGGGCGACCTCGCTGCTGGTCGGGAATAGACTTATCTTAGGGTTTATGGTCCAAACGGGTGAAAGCTACCGGCAAATTATCGAGGCCACGGTGCGCGATTTTGCGTTACCGCGTATAGAAATCACCGCCTTTCTCGCGGGTGAGATGCGCGGCGCGTGGCGCGATAATCTTGAGAACTCCATGGGGGAGCTTACGGACGGCCTGTCGGAGCTGGTTACGGGTACCGCTAGGCTGCGCAGCGGTCTCAGCGACTTGCATGCCGGTGTGGGCGAGATAAGCAATGCGCTCACTCCGCTGGGCGATGGCGTTGCGCAACTTGATGCAGCGCTAACAGAGTATGCGCCTAGTATGGAGAAGTTTGCAGCAGGCTTAGCAGTCTTACAGGCTGCCGACCAAGAGCTGAGGCAGGCGGACCGGCAGATGCAAAATCACTTGACAGCGGTGCAAAGCGGGTATACCGACATCGCGGCGGGGTTAAACGCTCTCAGAAACCAAGGCAGTAGCCTGCGTGAACTCGCGACCGCACTTTTGGCAAGCCCCGACCCGGCTGTAAGCCAACTGGCACATGCAGCTTTGCTCCAACTGGCGGCCTTAGAGCAGATTGAGCAAGGTCTGAGTCAAGCTAATGTCGGCTTGGCTGACTTTGCCGCGGGCCAGAATGTCCTCGCACAACAAAAAGAGGCCTTTTCGCAAGGCCTAGCGCAAACCACAGGGTCGTCTACGGCATTAGCGCAAGGTGCCGCCGAATTAGCCGCCTCCATGGGCGTCATGCTAGATGGAGTCGCCGCACTGTCAGAGGGTGTCAGCGCGATGCATGCCAATACCGGGGTCCTGCCCGGCCACGCCTCGCAGCTCGTCTCCGGGCAGCGGCAAATGTTGTCCGGGGTCAGAGATTCGCGGCGTGACTTCGGCCGGTTGCTCGGGGAGGGAAGGAGCGATGAGGTCAGGTCATTTGCCGATCCGCTGCGCGCCAACGCACGCTCGGTGCAGTTTGTCTTTGTCATCGCACCGATGGAAGAGGAGCGTGTCACTGTAAACCTGCCCGACCCGGCGTTGACCACTACATTTGCCGAGCGTGTCTTGGAGCTGGTGCGGCGAGTTTTCTCTTGGCGAGGCCTCATCTTTGGACGCGAATCCGCGCGCTAAACTCGGCCTCTATTGGTAGCGGCAGTGCGGGCAGAAGGCGGCTTTAACAGGCCGATTCTGGCCGCAACCCAAACACCGCTTCTGCAGTTCCTCGCCGCAAGCGGGGCAATAGACGTTGTTTTCCGCCGGGGCACCGCAGCTAAAGCATTGTCCTCGGCGGACGCGCGTTCTTAGGACTCGCTCTGGATGAAACCAGTAGCGCCTGATCATAACAATGCCTGCCATACACATAACAGTACCGAGTATGGCTATGGCAACTTGGGCCACGTCACGCAAGAAGTGCCACGAGTAGAGCGAAACAAGGTACAGAAGCTGCAGCGTAGCCGCAGCGATTAACGCGGTGGCGAAAATAAGGTATGTGCTTCCGCGGCGGCGCAGGAGCTGAAACAACAGCAATGCCAGCGCCAAGACCGGCACGGCATACAGCATGCGGAACACAAACAGCTGCCATTCAAAGGCAACGTTGGCGCGGTGCTGTTCTTCCCCGATTTTTGCCTGCAGCGCCTTCCACTGTTCTGCCAGCGGCTGTAAGCGCGTGCGCGCACTTTCCTCCACGGCCATGGCCACGCCTATTTCGCCGCGCAGTCGTTCAAAGGTAGTTAGAGCTTCCTTATAGGCTTGCTCGCGTACAGGGTCTAGGATTCCGCGTTCGTTCATAACGCGGAACTCCTCGCGTCTAAACTCGTACTCGGTCGCCGCCACACTCAGTTCTTCGCGCACTCTCCCCGCCGCTACCTGAGCCGCGTTAAGCGTGTTTTGCGCCTGCCAATAGGCGCTCTGTAACTCGGCGCTGATATGTCGCCGCTCGATAGCATGGTAATCCGGACGCGCGGGCAACCTCTGAATGCGGTTAAACACCCAAGCCCCGCCCACGAGCAGGAACAACACCATACCCAAAGCCAAAATCCGCTCCACACGCGAAAACTCGATGCCGCTATTCTCTTCGTTGCTTGATGGGCGCATTGCTAAACCTCCTAAACTGGAAGTGAGAAGTGAGAGGTGGGAAATGAGAGAGGGGAGCGAGGCGAGGGGGAGACCGCAGACGAGGGCGGAGAAGGGGCGGCGAGTGCCTAAGGATTAACAGGTCTGGTGTTATAGTATGCTTTCGTGGTCGCTGTTGATAATTCCTGCGAGCGGCAAAACGAAATAGCCGGCGACACTTACGCTAGCCGGGATGTGGCGCAGTGCGTGACAAGTTGCTAGGGTGGATGCTAGGTCACTTTGCTGCTGCTACGCGACCGCCTTTCTCAAGAGGTCGGCCGCCCAAGAAAAGAACATAGCCGTAAACAGCAGCATCAGTATGCCCAAACCGGCGTGCAGGTTGGTGATAGAGCTTGCGACGTTGGCTTGGGTGTAGAAGTTTGCTGCGACAACTTACGACGCGGCACTCAATTTCCCCGGTTTTTTTGCAAAACTCCCCCCATCTCATCGGCAGCCATGGGCTTGTAGTAATAGAACCCTTGGACTTCATCGCAAAAGTTTTCCCTGAGAAATGAGAGCTGTTTCTCGTCCTCGACGCCTTCGGCCAGAACCTTAGTGCCGAAGGTCTTCCCTAACTGTAGAATGACCTTGATGATCTCCTCGTCCTTGTTGCCAATTCCGATTCCTCGCACGAAGCGCATATCTATTTTAAGCTTGTCCACCGGCAAGGACTTAAATCTATCGAGTGACGAATATCCGGAACCAAAATCATCAATCGCGATCCTTACACCTAATGCCTTCAGTCTTCCCAACGCAAAGGCAATGTTGTGGGCATCATGGGCGGCAATATTCTCGGTGATCTCCAGTTCTAGAAATTGTGGGTTCAATCTTGATTCGGCGAGGGCATTTTGCACAGCATCGACCAGATGCCCATCCAAGAATTGCCCGGGGGACAGGTTGACTGCCATGGTAATCGGCTTTAACCCAGCATGCTGCCACCTTTTATTCTGGAAACAGGCCTGATTGATAACCCACGCCCCAATATTACTGATTTGGCCAGTTCTTTCTGCCAAGGGGATGAAGGTAGTGGGTGGAATCATACCTAGGCGTGGATGTCTCCACCGAAGCAAAGCTTCCGCCCCGATAATCTCTTCTGTTGCCGCTTCAAGCTGAGGCTGGTAGTGTAAAAATAACTCGTTTCGTTCTAGGGCCCTGTGCAGATCATTGGTCAGGAGAATGTTTATACGTGCTTCTTCTTTCATGGTGTCGGTACAAAACGCATATTTGTTTTTACCTCTCCCTTTGGATGCATACATGGCAATATCAGCATTCTTGAGCAAGGCATCAGGCTCATCGCCATCCACAGGAAAGATGGCGATCCCCATGCTTACGGTAACAGAGAATTCTTGTTCTCCAATCGCGACAGGCGCCTTGAAGGTATCCAATACTTTGACGGCAACTCTTTCTATGCTTCCGATATCATCGGCCTGGGGCAGCATTATTAAAAACTCATCCCCGCCGAAACGAGCCACTACATCGTACTCACGCACGCTTTTCCGCAACTCTTGACCAATCTGCCGTAATAGCACATCACCGCCGGTATGGCCCATCGTATCGTTGACACTCTTGAAAGAATCAAGATCGAGAAAAATGACCCCAACAAGCTTCTGGGTCCGTGTCGCCATATTGATAGCTTGTTTTAGGCGATCTATAAAGTGCTGCCGGTTTGGTAGCCCGGTCAGGCCGTCATGATAGGCGTCATGTTTGATTTGTCTGTCTGTTTCGATCTTGAGCCAGACATCTGTAATCATGCGAGCTACAATACGGCACATTCTTAGTTCTTCTTCCTGCCAGCCGGGATTACTGGCGTGCTTTTCAATCAGAACGATGCTGATCATTTGCTCTGCGATCTTTGATGGGATAATGGTTAAGATCCCGTTTTCTATTTTTTTCGTCCACCGATCTTCTGTCTCACTCCCCACCAAAGCATCGGCGTGCGGACGGCGGGCAGGGTGTATTTCATCCCCAAGCTGGTTTAGGCCGAGTGCGGCGGCAAAAACCTCCTCTTTCTCGGTAGAGCCGAGAGAGGCAGCAGGCCTAATTCCTAGCGCACACCATCGGTATGTGGATTTTAGTGTCTTTTGTGCATGGTCTAAGAAGAAAATATCCACATAGTTCGCATGGAAGTGGTTTCCCCACATGGCCAGCACTTCATGGATTCTATTATCAATATTACTTTCAGTAGCCGTTATCAGCACCCCAGAGACATCCGACAAAAGCTTTGCCCTAATTGCGTTTTCTTGGCTATCTGCTATTGCCCGCTTAAAAACATGATTAAGATAAAATACAAAGCTGAATATCAGCATCAGTGCAGCCATCCTGACCGCATGGTCCACCCCTGTGAGTATTAAGGGCAGTATGGGAGTTCTCACCCAGGACCAAACCAAAGAAAACAATACTGATATTCCCATCAAAACAACGATTTTTTTGTTACCGAAAATAATGGCAAGTAGCACAAACATCACCGGCAAAGTCCACGTGTGTACCTCTGTAAGCTCATAAATGAGCACCGTCAAAACCGGCAATGTTACCGCTAAGACAACCCCGACAATGTTATCTTTTGTATCTGTTTGCAGGTTAAGACTTCTGAGCAGGTAGATGATTCCTCCGGCAACCATAAACACCGTGACAATAGCTAAGATATGTGCTAGGGGGGCACTGTTGGTGAAAAACAGGGCCGCAAAGCTGATAAGACCGCCAAACGATAATGCCATGGCCAAATACAACTGTAAGCTTAACCGGACAGATTCACTCAGAATCTGGTTTTTTGCCGGCACCACTGTCTTTGGTGTTGGCCGCATCAAGCCGTAGCGCCTGATACAGTAAAACATGACTAGCGCGGGGAACAGGATTACTACCGGACCCAGTTGGGGAAATTCCATCCTAAAAATATCGCTGAGAAGGTGATCCGTCATGGTGCCAATAAACAGAGCCAAAAATGCCGCACTCCCGATGAGTATGGCTGTCCGTCTTTTGGTCTGCTCCTGTGCGGTTATACCCCAGTGCAATAAAATAATAATACCTGCCAGACTAAAACCGATATAGCTAATGTAATGAGGCCAATCCAACGGCATTGCACCTACTATGTTAACCCATCCTGCCTGCGTCTTAATCAACTGATATGAGGCTGAAGCTGTCTTGGCATATATCCCATAGAGAAAAACATTCAGGGCAGCCGGCAAGTAAAGTAGCAAATAGAGCCAGTATTTTTGCAGCAAGGCATGCTTTCCGGTCAGGATTAAAATATAATGCAATAACAGACTGTAATAAATACCCCATCCAGCTGCGGCGAGACGGCGCCACAAAAGTGCGGTTTCATAATCTGGGGCGATGTTGGCGACATTGAAAGCAAAGGCCCACCAGCTGAGGCAAAGGAAGCTGCAGAATAATACGCGATGCAAACTCGAGCTGCTGTTATAAGACAGCACAAGCAGCCCAAAGAAAAAATATAGCGCGCTTGCCACGAGGAATATAAAAGATAATATAGTCGGCAACTCCAAAATACTTGTCGAGCAGCTGCTCGACTTTCACCCCACTTTTCCATGGCTTGTTGTGGTAGGTTTGCTATGTCCAATTCTAGTACATCCATGCAGAAAATCAAGCGTCAACAGTAAGGGGCGTCGTAAGATAGTGATATTGTCACCTTAATAAGCGGAAAAGAAAATGTCAATATGAAAACGGAGAGGTGTTGCCTACAGACAATATGCACGGCCAGTTATCGTATGTCAATAATTATTTAGCGCTATGCAATATATTTGACGAACTTATTGTTCTGTGCTACAATTAGCTCTCGTAGGAACGCTGCAGAGCCTACTGTGGCTGTCCTTAACCGCTCGTCTAGGGATAGGAAGTGCTTTATGCCCCCGCAAGACGGCGAGTCTAACACACAGGAGGCCTTTTGATGTTTGCAATCATCGAAACAGGCGGTAAGCAATACCGCGTCAAACGAGGAGACACCATTCGTGTCGAAAAACTCACTGCCGGTATTGGCGACCAGGTGGAGTTCAAGGAAGTTCTGGCATTAGGCGAGGGTAGCAGTGTGGCGTTTGGCGCACCACTTCTCGTCGGCGCGTGCGTCGTGGGTAAAGTCCTCGAGCACGGCAAAGAGAAGAAGATTATTGTCTTCCGCTACAAGGCCAAGTCGCGCTATCGCAAAAAGAACGGTCACCGGCAGCCCTTTACCAGAGTCTTCATTGAATCCGTTAATGAATTTGCGTAGGAGGTGTAGAAATGGCTTCTAAGAAAGGCGTAGGTAGTTCACGCAACGGTCGGGATTCACACTCGCAGCGCCTCGGGGTAAAGCGACAAGACGGCCAAGCTGTGAACGCAGGTTCTATCCTCGTTAGACAGCGCGGCACCAAGATTCACCCCGGCCAAAACGTAGGCATCGGCGGCGATGACACCTTGTTCGCGCTTATCGGGGGAAAGGTCGCGTTCGAGCGTTTAGGCAGAGACCGCACCAAAGTCAGCGTCTACGCAACCCCAGCTAACTAGCTAGACCCAGACCCGGGAAGCCGGGTCTTTTTCTTAGGAGGACAACCTGTGTTTGTAGACAGGGTTACTATTACAGTTAAGTCAGGCAGTGGCGGCAACGGTGCGGCTACTTTTCGCCGTGAGAAATATGTCCCCTATGGCGGTCCCTCGGGTGGAGACGGCGGAAGAGGCGGCGATGTCTACGTCGTGGCCGACCCAGAGTCACATACACTGATGGCCTATCGCTTTCGCAAGTGCTTTGCTGCCGGCAATGGCGAAAATGGCGCCTATAGAAACATGCACGGACATGCGGGGGAGGACTTAGTGCTTAAAGTCGCTCCCGGTACGGTGATCATAGATGTGAAAACGGGGCGTGTATTGGCAGACCTAGTGAATCCAGGCGACAAGACCTTGCTGTTCGCTGGCGGACGAGGAGGTCGCGGCAACGCACGGTTTGCCACGCCTGTGCGTCAGGCGCCAAACTTTGCCGAGAAGGGCACCCTTGGCATTGAGCGCGAGATCAGGTTAGAATTAAAAGTCATTGCGGACGTCGGATTAGTAGGATTTCCTAATGCGGGCAAATCTACGCTTTTGGCGGCAGTCTCCGCCGCCCGTCCGCGCGTGGCCGACTACCCGTTTACGACACTGGAGCCTCATCTTGGCGTTGTGTATCTGGAGGGTGAGAGCTTTGTCATGGCCGATATTCCGGGCCTGATTGAAGGCGCACATCTAGGCCAAGGACTGGGACATGCCTTTCTACGGCATGTAGAGCGTACGCGTGCACTGATTCACGTAGTGGACGCCGCAGGAACGGAGGGGCGAGATCCCTTGCGGGATATTGACGTCATCAATAACGAGTTGGCCAACTATTCAAGCGAACTGGCTGCACGTCCACAACTCATTGCCCTAAACAAAGTTGATGCCATACACGACAGGCAATTTGTTGACCAATTAGTGTCCAAGCTAGCGCACGCAGGGTATGAGGCGTTTCCCGTATCTGCGGTTACGGGCGAGGGGGTTTCTGTGCTTCTTCGCCGTGTCAGGGACCTCGTTCGCACGCTTCCCGCACCCCCGGTACATGTTATTGAGAGCCTGCCAGATAACGTGGATGTGGTTCCGCTTGGCGTAGCGCAAGAAGGCGATACCTATGTCGTTAGCGGCACAGAAGTGGAACGCTTAGTCAGTCGCGTCGACCTAGATAATGAAGACGCGGTGCAAAGAATGCAACTCACGCTTAAGCGCCTCGGGGTCTTTGCCCTGTTAAGAGCGAAGGGTGTACCCGAGGGGGCCCAAGTATTTATCGGGAACAAACAGTTTTCGTTCTACGACGAGGAACAGCGAGGGAAGTGATTGCATGCGTGTCGGCGTGATGGGTGGTACGTTTGACCCGATTCACCTTGGGCACCTCGTCACCGCGGAGGCTGTGCGCCACCGCTTTGGTTTGGAGCAGGTAGTATTCGTACCGACCGGGCGGCCGCCGCATAAGCGGGAGAGTGACGTATCGAACGCTGAGCATCGCTACGTCATGACTTTCTTAGCCGTGGTCGGCAACCCTCAGTTTAGTGTTTCGCGCATCGAAATCGACCGTCTGGGATATTCATATACCTTTGACACGATGCTAGCCCTAGGCGAAGTGTATGGGGCGGGCTGCGAGTTGTATTTTATTACGGGTGCGGATGTCATGCGAGATATTCACACGTGGCATCGCGCAGAAGGGCTGCTAACACTCTGTCATTTTGTCGCTGCCAGCCGCCCAGGCTATACACTTAGCGACTATATAGCCCAAACAAACCTAGAGAAATTTCGCGGAAGTGGACACATTCATCTTTTGGAAGTTCCGGCCATGGCAATTTCTTCGACCGACTTGCGCCGGCGAGTCCGCATGGGCGAACCTATTCGTTACCTAGTGCCAGAGGCCGTAGAAAACTACATTAGAGAGCATCGGTTATACCTTGAAGGTTCCTGTAGCGAGAAAAAACCTTAGTGGCCCTTCGTGTC
>DBBC01000055.1:0-4218 GCA_002292025.1 Firmicutes bacterium UBA994 | reverse complement strand
TTCGTGGATAGTGACTCTCATACGTCGCGAAGCCACATCGAATCCCACCAAAGTTAAACGTAGAGGAGGCGGCAAGTGTACAGGCTTTTTCGCTATTTTGTGGCCGCAATCTGTCTTGCGCTGAGCGTCGTGGTCGGGTCTACTGTGCTTGTGCTAAATGGCCTTGCCCCCGTCCCGCTCGACGAAGGACCTGTTGCGCTGACGCCTCCGTGGGTTAACGCTAAGGTTAATGTCTTGGTGCTGGGGACTGACGCCGGTTTGCTCGCAGGGGGAAAGCAAGGTGTTTTGCGCACCGACACCATAGTTGTCGTTAGCTTTGACCCGGTTACTTACGACGTCAAAGTGCTTTCGCTGCCACGCGACAGTCGCGTGACGATACCGGAGCGTGATCACAAAGACAAACTAAACGCGGCGCACGCTTACGGCGGCGTCCGATTAGCGGTAGATACC
Organism: Firmicutes bacterium UBA994; assembly: GCA_002292025.1. Lineage (GTDB taxonomy): Bacteria > Bacillota > UBA994 > UBA994 > UBA994 > UBA994. Next base: position 3,768 of record DBBC01000055.1, on the reverse strand, counting down.
ATTGAGAGACTGCTAGATATCCCGATACACTACTATGTACGTGTTGAGACCAGCGGATTTAGGCGCTTGATCGACGCCATTGGCGGAGTGGACTACTATGTAGAAAAAAACATGTTCTACGAGGACCCGTACCAAGACCTAGTCATCAACTTGCGCCGCGGGCAACAGCTACTGGATGGAGAAAAAGCCGAACAGTACGTAAGATATCGCGGCAGGGACGGGGACATCGGACGGATTGCCCGTCAACAGCGGTTTATGATGGCGGCGCTGCACACCATGCTTCGACCGATGAACATATTGCGGGCCAACACTATCGTCGGGATCGCGCTAAGTAGCGTGCGCACCAACATAGACGCTCAGGCCATTCTTGAGCGCTTGTCAGTGTTAGATTCTTTGCGTCCCGACAAAGTTGTGATGTTAACGCTGCCAGGCACCGAGGGATGGGTTAACGGAGTAAGCTACTGGATAGTCGATGAACGGGCCTTAGATAGTATGTTGCACGAACATTTTTGGGATACTTTAGCTAGTGAACCGCAAGAAATCACAGTTCGCGTGGAAGACGCCGGTGGCAACAACCAAGGGGTACGTGCTGCCGAAGTTCTCACGCGCCGCGGCTTTAATGTGGCTGAAGTTAAGATTGCAGCCGAGGTGACAAGTAGAACGCGCATTACCGTCCACAACGGTTATGACGAAATAGGGCACGCAGTTTATCGCGTGCTCAGGCAGGGTGTTGTGTTTAGCGAACAGATAACGCGCGACGTCAATGTGACCGTCGTCGTCGGTCAGGATTTTTGGCGATAAACGGGGGATGGAAAATATTACAGCACTACAGCTAGCCAAGCAAGCGGCATCTTTGGCTGATGACAAAAAGGCGCTCCGTCCGGTTGTGCTCGACCTCTCCTCGCTTTCATATGCGACAGATTACTTTATCATTGTCGGTGCCACCTCGCGCATGCATTCTTTCGCTATTGCCGACCACATCGAGAGAGAGCTTGTCATAAGTGGCAAGCCCTTTCTTGGGCGTGAAGACGACCCCGAGGGCAACTGGATACTGCTGGACCTTGGCGCTGTAGTCGTGCACGTATTTCGCGAGGAAGCCCGTGAGTTTTATGGCTTAGAACGTTTGTGGGGCAGCGCCATGGTCATAGCTCTGTAAATAAACCTAGTGGGGGGAAAGATATGAAGCTTGTCACCGCTAAAGAAATGCGCGCGCTGGAAGCACAAGCTATGACACAGTGCGGCATTCCCGGCATAGTCCTGATGGAAAACGCCGGCCTAGCCGTTGTGGCAGCCGGGGAAGCGCTGATAGGGGACTATCGCGGGAAACGAGTCATTGTGCTGGCGGGCTCGGGCAATAATGGAGGAGATGGCTTTGTCGTCGCTCGCCACGTCATTAATCGCGGCGGCGAAGCGAAAGTTTTTTTGCTGGGTGCGCCCGCGGCCATGCCAAGTGACACCCGCACAAACTACGATATCCTCACGCAGATGGGTGTTCCCATGCAGCAGGTCAGCGCGGACACATTGACTTTGCTGGCGGCTGAGCTTGGGACGACACACCTCATTGTGGACGCACTTTACGGCACAAGCTTCACTGGGCAAATCTCCGGATTAGCAGAGGACGTCGTGCACTTTATAAACTCCGCCGGTCGACCTGTGCTGGCGGTGGATGTGCCTTCGGGGATGGTAGCCGACACAGGCGCGGTCCTTGGTCCCTGCGTCCAAGCTACTACGACAGTGACCTTTGGTTTGCCAAAAATTGGGCTATACCTTGAACCGGGCGCGCGCTATGCTGGCACGATCAAGGTCGCCGATATCTCTTTGCCGCGTAACATAATAGCGGCAAGCCGTTTCCGCCATAACCTTATCACGCAAGAGTGGTGTCAGGGGCTGCTGCCGGCTCGCTCCCCCGACAGCCACAAAGGCACTTTCGGCCGCGTTTTGGCAGTGGGCGGATCGCCCGGAATGACCGGCGCAGTCAGCTTAGCTGCCGATGCAGCCTTGCGCAGTGGAGCTGGCCTAGTTGCGGTGGCTCTCCCGCGGACCTTGCAGCCAATCGTGGCCGGTCAAACCAGTGAGGTGATCACACATGGTTTGGCCGATGTCGACGGGGGATATGTCGGCGCTGCCGCAGCAGAAGAGTTTGTGGCTTTAGCTGAGCGCGCCTCGGTAGTCGTGCTCGGCATGGGATTAGGTCGGCACGCAGAAACGGTAAACTGGTTACACAAAGTTCTGCTCGATATACGGGTACCGCTCATTCTCGATGCCGATGCCTTAAGTGGGCTAACTGGCCATACTGCACTGCTTACACAGCACCGCGGGCCAATTGTCGTGACGCCGCATCCGGGCGAGATGGCGCGTCTAACGGGCTTATCGGTGGACGAAATACAGCGGCAACGCATAGACGTCGCCCGACGCTACGCCGTAGAGTGGCAATGCACGGTCGTACTAAAGGGAGCGCACACAGTGGTGGCCGACCCAGGTGGCGAAATCTATCTTAACCAGAGCGGTAACCCCGGCATGGCCACCGCTGGCATGGGGGATGTGCTGGCCGGAGTGATTTCCGCGCTGATTGCTCACCGGCTCACTCCCGCGCTCGCTGCTGCGTTAGGTGTCTACGCCCACGGCACAGCAGGTGACGCTGCCGCACGTGATAAGGGCCTTATGGGACTCACGGCGAGCGACGTGCTGGCGGCACTGCCCACTGTGTGGCGCGGTCTCGGAAGATGACCCCGCAATTTTGCGTTGACAGCGCAGGTTAGCCTAAGTATAATAAGAAACGTACCTGCCGACGGCGGTACGTACTACGTGGGGCTATAGCTCAGCTGGGAGAGCGCTTGACTGGCAGTCAAGAGGTCAGCGGTTCGATCCCGCTTAGCTCCACCAAGAATACACCGGAGGGCATGGCAAAGCGATCATGCTTCACCTCCTGTTTTTTGTTTCCCCGCAGAGAGAGGGCGCGTAAACTGGTAATCAGCCGACAAAGAGAGGGCTGCTAATTGAAAGGTGGTGCCGCACATTTTTAGTGATGACAATGCGCCGTGTTCCGATACTATTCACGTTGGTGGTACGACTCACTATGCAGGCACCACGATTTCGGAAACCCCGTATTTTAAGGCAGACAATATTATCATATACAAGAATGACATTCTGAAAATCAGTGCCATTCCAGACAACTCCATTGATTTGATTGTTACCTCGCCGCCCTATAATGTTGATATTCATTACAATTCCCACAGTGATAATTTAACGTACGATAAATATCTAGAATTTACCCATAGGTGGGTGAAGAAATGTTTTGACCTAACGAAGGGCGAGGGGCGTTTTTTACTTAACATTCCGCTTGACAAGAATAAAGGAGGACAAAGATCGGTTGGGGCGGATGTCACAAGGGTAGCAAAAGATATTGGCTGGAAGTACCACTCAACGATTGTTTGGAATGAAGGAAACATCTCACGGCGCACCGCATGGGGATCGTTTATGTCCGCCTCTGCGCCTTATGTTATTGCTCCGGTGGAATTGATTTTAGTTTTGTACAAAGAGAATTGGAAGAAAAACGGTGGCAGTAGAAAAAGTGACATTACAAAACAAGAATTTATGGATTGGACAAACGGTCTTTGGACGTTCAATGGTCAAAGTAAAAAAGGAGCTGGTGGGCACCCTGCGCCATTTCCGATTGAATTACCAAGGCGATGTATAAAATTATTTAGTTTTATTGGCGATACAGTTATGGACCCATTTTTGGGTAGTGGTTCAACGCTCATTGCTTCA
>DBBC01000059.1 GCA_002292025.1 Firmicutes bacterium UBA994 | reverse complement strand
GCATGAGCAAGTGCAGATCCCAAAGGTCTACTCTCAAAAAACAGGCACATCTTCAGTGGCCTCGGACGGAGCCTTTTGCTTCATCAATCTGCTGAATCAGCTGCCTTTTCTATCTGCATAATAAATGCAAGCAAATCACCCGTAAAAGCGTCTACTGCTGCAGGCATTTCTTCCAACAAGGCTTTAAGCCTGTCCGAATCTAGGTTGTATCCGTAGACATTGCGAAAAACATGCCTAAAGGCTCTAAATTTGTCCAATAAAATAGCGGTGTCTTTTGCAATCACGGCTGGTCTTACTGTGTCTATCTCCAAGCTCATTTGCTTCACCAGTCTAATATGCCAGTCTGCCCCCTGCGGTGTAGTTTCCTCTATTTCACGGCTGATCATTTCAAAGACATTCTCAACTGCGACATAAAAGTCATGTATAATTGAGCCAATCGCCCTTAGAAGAAAGGTATCGTCTTCAATGTGCAGATTAGCTTTTTTTTCGCTTTTTAGCAAATCTCTTTTGTTGAGCTCCATAAGTAAATTTTGTATGTTAGTTAGTTCTTCTTTTATCCTAGCTTTAAGTAGTTTTACCTCTTTCGTAGTCATAACGATAATCCCTCCCTTTCGACTTTTCCCCGCAAACTTGGACTGGCATCATCAGCTAGGACCAGACTTACCGGGAACGGCATAGCTATATGTTCAACAGCGGCAAGCGCTTCCCAGAAATCTTCACTTGCCGGGAAACCGATGACCAATAGATCTATGTCCGACGAAACAGTGAAATGCTTCCCCCATAGCAGTGAACCGAATAAATAGACTTTTTGCACGCGGTATCTAGTTTTTAAATAGCTGGCCATCCTACTTGCCTTGTCCATTGCATTGTTCTTTCGCTCTATTTCTTCCTGTTTGTTTCTATCGTTTCTTTCGCGCCACGCTTTTTTTATTGCGTCAAATTGAGAACCTTCCATTTTGCCCCCTCCCTGCTCTACTATATCATTGTGGCAGTGATTGTGGTCAGTTCATGCTCAACCCTTGCTTTCCCAGACATGTTGTAACATGCGCTGTACTTGTGCGTCATCCAGTTGCTCAAAACGCCGGTAAAACTGCCCGACCGCCCAAAACAGCTCCGGCTGCAACGAGCAGATTACCTGGTCAGCGTCACGAGCCAGTATGGCTAGGGATTCAGGTGGTGCCACCGGCACAGCCAAAATTAATTGCCGCGGTCTTTGCCTGCTAATGAATTTAAGAGCAGCCCTGAGCGTAAATCCGGTAGCGACACCGTCGTCAATCACAATTACGACACGGGATTGCAACACTGCGGCCTGCCGCCGTCCCCGGTAGCTCTCTAGCCGTCTCCTGATTTCAGCTACTTCTGCGGCAGTCGCGTTCCTTATATATTCTTCACTTACTCCTAAGTTATGGACCAGCTGGCGGTTTAAGAGCACTTCCCCATCTTCGCAGACGGCGCCAACGGCCAGCTCCGGTTGGCCGGGGGCCCCAATCTTGCGCGAGATAATCAAATCCAGCTCACACCCCAGTGTTTCTACCACGGGCAGCGCTACCGGTACACCGCCCCGCGGCACGGCCAGCACCAACGGTTCCTTCCCCCGATAGGGCACAAGCAACCCCGCCAGCACTTCTCCTGCATGATGGCGGTCACGGTAATGAAGCAAAAGGGACGGAGCCTTTTGCTTCATTTGACGGCCAAAGTCGCCCAAAACGTAGGCACGCCATATTCATGCAGCAGGCCGCTGCCATCCGTATCTTCATAAAGGTCTTGCAGCTTAAAGCCGACCTTAAGTTGCCCACGGATTTGCTCTTCCAGTGTATGCGAAAACTGAACACCGCTGTCTGTCCTCTGCAACGCTTGGAGATGCTCCGAATTCTGTAGCGGGTTAAACGGTAGCCTATACTTGATTGTCTTTTCATCCCCTTCATCAAAGAGGTAGCTGAAACCATTGTTCATGCCCGCCATTAACCGGCCGCCGCTTTTGAGAATGCGGTAGCACTCCTGCCACACATGGCTCACATCTTCGACATAGCAATTCGACACGGGGTGAAAGATGAGGTCGAAAGCACCGTCATCAAAAGGCAGCGGCTGGGTCATGTCCGCGCGGATGGCGCGTATCTTGTATCCTTCCCGCGCGGCGACAGCTAGGTCGCTCTCGATTTGCCGCTCCGAGTAGTCGAGTAGCGTGCATTCGGCCCCCAGCGCGGCAAAGATGGGCATTTGCTGCCCTCCGCCTGACGCCAACCCCAGCACTTTTTTGCCCTTGAGGTCTGGGTACCACTCCTTGGGCACCGGCTTGGTTGGAGTTAAGAGCATGGACCACTCCCCACGCAGGGCCAGAGCAAACTGCTCGTGGGAAATCCGCACACCCCACTCCCACCCTGCATCAACCCATTTGTCGACTGTTTTGGCGTTAATCTCGGTATACTTCACGCTATTCCCTCACTAATGTAAATGCAGTTGATAGGCTTGGGCAGCAAGTTGCGCACGAACTCTAGCATCTCGCGCTTGCCGCGCCGCTCCAGCTCGCTTTCCAGCTCATAGGCCTTGTCGAAATGGTCCTCGATGGCGCGCTTGAAGCGACCGGTGACAAAAATCATGTCCGTAATACCAGCCGCAACCGCCTCCTCGACCGCGTACTGAATCAGCGGCTTGTCCACAATCGGCAGCATCTCTTTCGGACTAGCCTTGGTCGCGGGCAGGAAGCGCGTGCCCATACCGGCAACGGGGAACACGGCTTTGGTGATTCTTTGCACGATACACACAACTCCTCGCGTCGGTTTTCATCATTACTTTTGCTGCTGCCATCAATGTTGCTTTGTTTATATATTACGCTAAATTTTCCTACCCGTAAACGGCACAGAAATAGCTCACTTAACAAAACTTTTACACTTCTTGCGGGGACTAGGTATCATATACCTCTTCCGAAACGTCTGCATGTGTAGTACAGTTCGTCCTAGCGCTACCGCCATAAAACGCGTCTGGTCAGCCTAACCTAGCCAAATGACATGCATTCCCGTGGCAAGATACAGCCCGTCGCCGTCGAATAGCACCCTCGGCGCATTATCTTCTGGAAGGGGTTTATAAATTGGAGCAACGCTACATGGAAGACGAAACCACCATAGACCTAAGGCAGATCTTTACCATCATCCGGAAATACCTACTCGTCATCTTAGCCGTACCCATTATAGCTACTCTCACTGCGGGCGTAGCCGTTTTTTTCGTCCTAGAGCCGGTCTATCAGGCTGAAACCAGCCTCCTCGTCATCAATCAGCTCCCGGGTCAGGCCCGAGGCCAAATCCTGCACACCGACATCCTCACCAACCGCCAACTGGTCAGGACTTATCGCGAAATTGCCCGCAGCCGCGTAGTAGCAGCCGAGGTTATCCGCGAGCTTAACCTCGACGTCTCCGCTGACAGGCTGCGCGAGATGGTAGACGTTACCCTGCGAGGTGACACAGAGATCTTTGCCATCTCCGTGGAGAACACCGACCCATTCTTCGCCGCCCGACTGGCCAACGCCGTAGCGGATGCCTTCAAAGCCAGTGCAGTCCGCATCATGCAGGTGGAGAACGTAACCGTGGTAGATACCGCCGTCGTCCCCGACGTACCGATCAGACCCCGTAAGTTACTCACCATGGTCGTGGCAGGCTTTATGGGCGGCATGGCGGGCCTTGGTATCGCCTTTGTTTTATCGTACCTAGACAATACCTTCAAGACGCCGGAAGACGTGCAGCAACATCTCGGTCTTCCCGTTCTTGGCTCCATACCGGTCTTTAAGCCCCAAGACTTCACCCAAGCACAGGCGGGGGTATAACTACTATATGAAACACAAGCTGAAAGTACACCGCCTCATTACCGAGAACCTCTCCTCCCGTGTGGCCGAGTCCTACCGGGTGCTGCGCACTAACATCCAGTTTGCCTCCTTAGACAAGCCCATTAAGCACATCCTAGTGACCAGCACCGGCCCCGCCGAAGGCAAATCCACCACCACAGCCAATCTTGCTATCGCCTTCGCGCAGATGGGCAGCCGCGTGCTCGTCATCGACGCAGACCTGCGCCGCCCCACCATGCATAAAGTGTTTAAGATCAGTAACCCCCTCGGGTTAACTAACCTCCTTTTACAGAGCGTAGCCTTGGATGTTGCCATTCGCGACGTAGGCATCCCTAATCTTCACCTAGTCACCGCAGGCCCCATTCCCCCTAACCCCGCCGAAGTCCTTGGCTCCACCCGCATGCGCGCGCTCCTTAAAGAGCTATCCCCATCCTTTGACTACATCATAATAGATAGCCCCCCGACCCTAGCCGTAGCTGACGCCGCCATCCTTTCCACTATTGTAGACGGAGTAGTCTTAGTAGTAGCCGCAGGCGAGGTCACTACCGATGCAGCCAAAAAAGCCAAGGCCCAGCTCGACGGCGTGAAAGCTAACATCCTCGGCGTAGTTCTTAATGGCCTTGCGAGCGCCAACGGCGAGGATCGTTACTACTATTACTACGGCCAGCGCAAAGTTTAACTTCTTCCCTTCCCCCCATCGCGCACGTCTCCTTTCCCATTTCCCA
>DBBC01000156.1:19682-23371 GCA_002292025.1 Firmicutes bacterium UBA994 | reverse complement strand
TGTTTGAGGAGCCGATGCTTCCCGCAAAATACCTTTACCGCTTGTGGTACGCTCACCAGAGCTTTAGACTTGTCCATACGATTTACTATACCATCAATTTTGGGTCAGTGAAAGATTCCGTACCATGGTCTCTCCCCTGCCCTCAGACTACTCCTCGGACTTAGGCCGATGTCTAACCCGTACCCCAAGCATCAGGCTGACCTCTTTGCTGGCTGGGTTACTGCCCTCTCCCAAGTACATTCAGCTACTTTCGATGAACGCGCGTGATATTAAATACAATATTTTTCCCATTCCGTTCAAGTTTAACGATATGGAAAGGATCGGTAAGTATCTGTATTACTATATCCTCGGGTCTGGGTGAAGTTTCTGTGATATACACCGTTATGTTATCTTGGCCCTCAATTATATTGGTGATTTCGATACTGTATCCACCCGTTCTACGCCTTCCTTGGAATGCAGCTACAACCATATATTGTGTGAAATTTACAGCGGGCAATGATACGCGGAGTTTACTTCGCAGTGAATTCCATTCCTGTTCTTGTCTTATTACATAGGTTTTGTTTTCTTCATAACCACTCTGAAAAGATGACGTCACAGTTCGAAATGAAAGCTCGCGCCTTTGCGATGCAGCCGTGTCTCTTCGCGCCATAACTACGTTATTTGCGTCTAGTAAAACCGCTGGGTCCCCATCATTGTCCCAGATAAGCGCGGTCGTCCAAATCAATCTGCCCGCCCCTGCTGTCGCTCTTGGCCCACTGACTATCGTTAAACTAGCTCCGGCTTGAATTATAGTCTCGCGCGGGAAAACAAAGCGCTGATTCCCGTTTTCGCTGACCAAAGTCCAATTTGAAACATCGACGGCTTTAGTGCTGTTGTTCCTTATTACAACCATCTCACCCGTCAAATCCACACTGGCAATGATGATGCCAGCTCTTACCGTGGTGGCGCCTGTTCCGGTGACCTCAACAGTCCGGGTCGCTTCATTCCAGTTAACGACAGCGCCAAGGCTCTCGGCTATGAATCTTACCGGCGCCATAGTTCTCCCGTTAACAATCGCCGGGGGGGAGGACAGTGCCACTTCGGAGTCCCCTACCCGTGCCCTAGGGTTTCCCACGCGCAGGATAATCGTTTTGCCGTTTCTTTGGCCCGTAACCGTCTGTGTGGCTTCTTCCCATCCGACTGTCACTCCCAGCGCTTCAAAGATAGCCCTAACCGGTACGAGGGTTCTGCCGGCGCGTAGGATCGGAGAAACATCCATAGTCAACAATTGCCCGTCAACGACTACTCTTATGGGGGCACTGCCCGCCGGGGTTGCAAACGAGAGAGTAGCTGACATCAGTTGCGCCAAAACAACGACTAACAACACCGTGCCTAGGAGTTTTTTGACCATGCCTATACCCTCCTTTTACGCTCAAATCCAAATACGCTTACCGATATTATGTCATGTGCGCAAGTGAACGTCTATACATTAGCGACAGAACTTGGATTGTTGGCACAGCGGCGGGTGCCTTTGCAGCAGGAGCAGCAGGCCTATCGGCTGCTCAACCGCCTTGCGGAACTAGGACTTCTGGCTCGCGATGGTGAGCGGGGCGCGGAGTCGGTTATCTGCGTAGGCGAACATGAGAGCCGAAAATGCACGAAAAAAAGAACGGCAAATGCACGCGTGCATTCTTTTGCGTGAAACGCGTCTTTCCGATCCCCAGCAAATTGTCTGGCGTCAAAACAGTGATGAAACACCTCACTGCGATGCTGGGTCTCCGGCAGGACGCTGCCGCGAAGCCGGCCAGCCTTGCGGGGATATTTTTTGCATTGTGCGCCGTCAGGGACTCTAACCCCTCGGTCTGGCATTCATGGCCATAACGTTGTATACAGCGGGGAGTGTGGTTAGCGTTCCGTCAGGATCCATTTCGTTCAGCCGGTGCTGTGTAATGTGCTCCCATGCTGTGATATCACTTGCCATACGATTGATGACATCGCCTAGGTCAACGGTATAGAAAACCTTTAGCCATTGGATGTTGTCTACCGGCAAGACGACCTCGGGCAGGACCGCAAAAAGTATCTTACTGGCGCCGACAAGCCCGTGGGATGTTTTTCCCATGGTGAGTGGCAAGAGTCGTTTGGTTAGCAGCCAGATTTCTGCTGTCAATGTATTGAGTTCGGGCTCGGTTAATTGCAAAAGATACCTGTCTCTGGGGTAACCACTGTTCGCCATGGATTTGCGTATTGCTATTAGGTCATGACCAATCTCATTCCAACACCGTAGCAAAATTTCTCGGCCGTGCACATTCCCGTTTTCTACCACTCCTACCCCATGGAAGAACCCAGCTCTGGTCATGCCGAAGCTTGATAGTATGCGGGCTGTACATCTGATAAATACTGCCTCGTCTAGTGCCGCACTAGAATGCTGAATTATTTCCTGTGTTGCTGCCTTATAGCTAGGGTAAAACTGCTTTACTGTTTCACGTATTTGGTGAGGAGTCATTGCGCTGCCTGTGACATTAAACAGCAAGTTCCTTGGCTTCATCCCATATTCCTCCTGTCGGGTCATTCCGGAGCTCTCTTGCCTCTAACTGCCGCGGTCTGGCACCGGTCTTTCTTTGCTGTTTTTGTTCCATACTTCACTTCCAATTGCCTTGAATTTGCTTACTGATAATACGCCTCTTTCATTTCTCGCCCTTGAGCCCGGAGCGCGAAGTGCTTCTTCGATTGCTAACCTTTCAGCCTCATATATATTTTGGACGTCAAAGTCTTCATCCATCAACACCAATAGCACAACATCCCATTCCTTATCTAATTGTATCCTGCCCAGCTTCCGGCCGGGCTTTGCATTTGCAGGAACACACCGCCCCTTGATTTGTATTTTCGTCACTTTTCCTGATTCACTTCGTGTGGCATCAAAACCAGGTTGACGCGCCGCCGCTAGCTCAAGACCCAGTAACTGCGCGGCTGAAAATTCGGCAACCTCGCCAGTTATACCTAGGGACTTTCCCGTGAGCTTGCGATATTTTCTCGCCAAAGACTTGGCATCAGCTAAGAGCTCGGCGATGTCGTTCATGTTTTTACGCACATACCAGTCGTTAGACTGGTCCGCATGAGCTGCGGTATTGCGGCTTTCTGACCGCATAACATCCATCCTCCTCTTCCTAGGTTAGGGTTTAGCTGCGGCAAGATACTACTTGTTATAGACTTGCCGTCGTTGCCAGTCGGCGGGGGATCTGACTCGGACTCCTTTCGCCCTCATCTTCGCGATACTTCTACGTTATTTGCGTCCAGCAAAACGGCTGGGTCTCCTTTGTCGTTCCAAATACGCGATTTCGTCCAAACCAATCTGCCCGCGCCTTCCGTTGCGCCTCGACCGCTCACGATAGATAGGCTTGCTCCGGCTTGAATCACAGTCCCGCACGGGAAAACGAATTTTTGATTCCCGTTTTCGCTGACTAGAGCCCAATTTGACATATCCACGGCTGTAGTACCGTCGTTCCTTATTACAACCACTTCTCCTACTAAGTCTACACGGGCAATGGTTACGCCTGTTGCGTGACCCAGCCCCCACAGACCCCGACTAGCGGCCCGCGCTTCTCGTTCGAATTGCACAAACATATCGGCATACCTAACGTTAGGCGGTATTGTCAGGGCATTGGCGTACCCCGCTAGCAATAGCTTGGCATTATGCATGTGGGCGCTAACTT